>JAGPIY010000010.1 GCA_018054715.1 Bacteroidaceae bacterium | reverse complement strand
ACCATTCGTGAGGTAAAAGCAATCGCTTCGGCAGCAGAAGCTGCCTCAGGCAAGGAATTTATAAAAATGGAAATGGGAGTACCCGGATTAGCTCCTTCACGAATTGGCGTAGAGGCTGAAATAAAAGCTTTGAAAGAAGGTATCGCTCAATTTTATCCGGATATAAACGGATTGCCTGCACTCAAAGAAGCTGCGTCTGAATTTGTAAAAGCATTTATCAATGTAGACATTGCCGCTGAAGGTTGCGTACCGGTTACCGGTTCAATGCAAGGCACTTATGCTTCATTCCTTACCGCAAGCCAAACCTCTTCTGAGAAAAACACGATCTTATTCATTGATCCCGGATTTCCGGTACAAAAACAACAATGTGTAGTAATGGGTGCAAATTACGAAACATTCGATGTGTACAACTACCGTGGCGATAAATTAAAAGATAAACTAGAGAGCTACCTTGAAAAAGGAAACATCTGTGCAATTGTTTATTCGAATCCAAATAATCCTTCATGGATTTGCTTGCAAGAAGAAGAACTAGAGGTAATCGGCCGTTTGGCTACTAAATACGATGCTGTAGTGCTGGAAGATTTGGCTTATTTTGCAATGGACTTTCGCAAAGAACTAAGCATTCCTTACCAAGCTCCCTACCAACCTACTGTAGCTCGCTACACCGATAATTACGTCTTGTTAATCTCTGCTTCAAAGGCCTTCTCTTACGCTGGTCAGCGTATTGGCGTTTGCTGCATCAGTGACAAGCTTTATCATCGCAGTTATGAAGGATATGAACAACGATACGGAGGAGGTACTTTTGGTACAGTATTTATTCACCGTGTACTTTATGCCCTATCTTCCGGGACTAGCCATTCCGCTCAATATGCAATGGCAGCAATGATGAAAGCGGCCAACGAGGGAGTATTTAATTTCCGAAGTGAAATAAAAGAATATGGTCGACGTGCACGTCTTTTAAAGGACACTTTTTTAAAGCATGGCTTCTATTTGGTATATGATAATGACTTAGGAGATGAACTCGCTGACGGCTTCTACTTCACAATCGGTTATCCGGGTATGACTGGTGGAGAATTGATGAAAGAACTTCTTTATTATGGAGTTAGCGCTATTCCATTAAATACCACCGGCAGTGACCAAGAAGGGTTACGAGCATGCACTTCTTTTATTAAAGAAAATCAATATGCTCTTTTGGAAGAGCGCATGACTTTGTTTGAGGCAAATCATGCTCTCTAAAATAAAAATAGATATAATGTATAAAGACTTCTACAAGATCGAATCAAACGGACTAACTCCTCAAAAAGGGATGTTTCTGTTAGCAGAACCTTTCATGCGAAATTCATTTTTCACACGATCGGTAATTCTGCTCATTTCGCATAATGAAGAAGGATCGATGGGACTTGTATTAAATCAAATTTCAAACGAAAAGCTAAACGATTTTGTCCCTGAATTTAATTATTTAGAAAAGATACCTCTTTATCAAGGTGGCCCTATTGGCAATGACCGATTATTCTTTGTGCACAACTTGCACAAAGATATTCGGGATAGCATAAAGCTTAATAACGACTATTGGTTGAATGGTAATCTTGAAGATATAAAAGACTATGTGTTACAGGGACACTCCTTGAACACTCACATCCGCTTTGTAAAAGGATATGCCGGCTGGAGTCCGAATCAACTACAAGAGGAAATAGATTCCGGCTCTTGGCTACTCACTCCTACAATCGATCCAAATCAATTTTCATGGAAGAAAGCAATGCAAAAGTTAGGAGGAAAATATGCTGTATGGGCTAAATTCCCTATTTTTCCTAGCTTTAATTAAGAGTGTAATTTTTCTATTTACGAAGTGAAAAGATGTATCTACGGCTCAATACATTGAAAAAGAGCGACATCTTGATAACCATTTGGAGTAATCAGCCAATCAGACAATATCATTTTTTGCACAAATCCGCAACGAGTAAAAAGATCCATACTTTCTTTATTATTTACCGGAACATAAGCCACCAATTGATGGAAATGTAGAAATTGTAGAGCATAAGCACAAATCAACTCTATCGATCGTTGTGCATAGCCATTTCCGCGATACTTCTTTCGGAGTGCTATTCCAATATTTGCACGGCGATGTAAAGGATCGAAGCTATCCAAATCGAGGGTACCTAACGAAGCTTGATCAGATTTACGGACAATGATAAGGCGTAATTGCTTATCTGCAAATACATCGTTTTGCGAAGATAGAATATATTCACGCAACATATGCCTACTGTAAGGTTCAAAAGTACTACTTACAAACCATAGTTCGGGAGAGTTTTCCATCTCGTACATTAAATCTAAATCTTCCGGCTCAACAGCACGTAAATAGATTTCCTCATCGGAAAGAAATGAAGTATTCATTATTTTAATCTGTTTTTTTTAGCGACCAACATTGCTGAGGCGCAACTAGTACTTTTGAAGAAGGCGAATAAAGAGCCAACTCTATTGTATGAAGAGGATGTTTATTTAAGTAATTCATTAACTCTAAAAATGAATAATCGGCAAGTGAGACAACTAAATGAGTATATTTAATTACCTTATTATTAGAATACTTATCAATTATTTCCTCAAGTGATGCTACAAAAATAGAATCTGAATCTAAAACTTCACGATGAGCCTCGAAAACCTTTTCCCAAGTTTCCTCTCTACCACATACAATCGCTCGGATAGAAGAAAGACTTTGCACTTCTTTCTTTTCTTTCTGTATCCTACACTTCAGCTTTTTCATTCCCATTAAAGCATGGATACTGACAGAGATTATTCTATTTAAATTACGCTTAGTAGGATAATACTTTTGTTGAAAAAGGTTCATTGCCTCGTAAAATCGCTCCACATAATGTAGAGAGTAATAGCTTGTGCTTTCGCCTTTATAATGCAAAATAGGTGTAGGCAAATAGTAATTCTTCCACCCTGCTCGTTGAATGCGGACAGAAAGATCAATGTCTTCTCCGTACATAAAGAAACGTTCATCGAATCCCTCTTTCCGCTCGATTCCATTTTCGCACAAAGAACAGATTTCACTGCTGTCAATTAATGCTTCACGGCGGGTGTAAAGATAAGCCCCTGCAAGTACATCCACTTCTTGTATTTCCTCCTCACTTAACCAAGAGAGATAATATCGTCCCATTCGCTTACTACGAGGAAATAACTTATATAACTGAGTGATCTTAAAGAAAGAAGTCCATGGATCGGGAAATCCACGTTTACTTTCGCGTAAAAATTCACCGCGTCCATTTAACATCTTCACTCCTAAAGCGCCACATTTAGGATGTTCATCTAAAAAGCGCATTGAGTTCTCTAGCACTTCGGAAGTAACTAGAGTATCAGGATTAAGAAATAAAATATGTTCTCCGGTTGCTTGCGCCAAGAGCTGATTATTCGCACGTCCAAAGCCAACATTCTTTTTATTAGCGATCCATTGGATAGGTTGAGTAGAAAAGCGTGACAAAATATAAGACTCAGAGCCATCAGTTGATGCATTATCCGCCACAAGCACTTCTGCAGACATCGTTAAGGCATCAAGCGCAGTGAAGACGGACTGTAAGCATTGCTCAAGGTAGTACTTCACATTGTAATTTACAATGAGAATTGAAAGTTTCATTTTCTTTTAGTTCGCTTCTCCCTATTTTCTATAGCATCTCCAATACGTTGAAAAAGATTTCTCTTTCGACGAGAGCGTCCTCTTGCCTTACGGCCTTCTGCTGCACTTTGGAGAATTTCTTCAATATTGCCACCACGATATGTACCGGTAAGAAGCATATCATAGACTAATCCCCAATCGGGCATTCCACCTAGATTGCGATCATCAATAAAAAGATCCACCTTTATTTTGCGACTCCAACCTTTACTATCTCTTTGTTCCTCACGAAAGTCATTATTTACGGCATAAAATTCGATACCATTTTCGCGGCAATACGCAACAGCTTCATCGAGTAATTCTCCTTCGCGTACCGTCCAAAGGATTAATTGATGATGTAATTCAGATTGTATTTTCTTTAGTGTTTCAATAGCAAAAGGTATGGGACGTCCTATTTTCGGATAAGCGTGTTCTACAATAGTGCCATCAAAATCTACTGCAATGATCATAATTATTATGGGTTAGTTGTTTCTATTTGTAAATCTCTGCATACCCGTTCCTTACCGGGTAAACAAAATAAAGTAGCTAAAAGAGTGATGAGTACAATAAAAGCAAAAGCCTTATTGAAACTCAAAAAATAAAACATCAGATTAAATTGAATCACAAAGCCGAGCGCCAAATCGCGTGCTACAGCCCAATGTAAGTAAGGACGCAAAGCCTCTTCTTTAGGTAATTTAAGGAGTTCCTGTAATTTAATATGAAAGAGCTTCAAAGCCCCCGGTATGGCCACAATAGCCAAAAGCACTCCAAAGCTCTGAACAAAATAAAGCAGCCGATCTTCGCCAACCAACAGTCCAGAAGGAAATAATTCAAATTCAAAAGAAAGAACAATCGAAATTGCTAAAATCCAGATTCCCCAAAAAGAATAATTAGTATAACGCGCTATTACATTTATTTGAGTGTCAGTCATTTTTCAATAATTTAAGGTTTACATTCCCATAAAGAGAGTGCGATTAATAATACTACGTCCAAGAGTCACTTCATCAGCATACTCCAATTCATCACCTACGGCAATGCCTCGTGCAATAAGACTAATTTTCACACCAGTTACTTCTAGTTTTCGATAAATATAAAAGTTTGTAGTATCACCTTCCATTGTACTGCTTAGTGCAAGAATAACTTCTTTAACTTCACCCCGTTCAACTCGCTCTACAAGACTTTGAATGCTTAGATCCTGCGGACCAATCCCATCCATTGGAGAAATAATTCCCCCAAGCACATGATATAAGCCACGAAATTGTTGAGTACTCTCAATGGCCATCACATCGCGAATGGTTTCCACCACACAAACAGTAGACCTGTCTCGTCGGGTATCTGCGCATAATGAACAAATTTCTGTATCACAAATGTTATGACAAACACGACA
The DNA here is from genome assembly GCA_018054715.1 of Bacteroidaceae bacterium. GTDB lineage: Bacteria > Bacteroidota > Bacteroidia > Bacteroidales > Bacteroidaceae > UBA1794. The sequence goes on along the minus strand of JAGPIY010000010.1, from coordinate 16,336 downwards.
ATAATGCACCTCTTCCTTGAGTCGGGTAAGCGCAGAAACAAACGAAGATACCGTTTGTGCGTCTTGACGGAGAAGAAAAAGAGCATACCTAAGGGCTGTTTTGCTACCAACACCGGGGAGTTTTCCAAGTTCATGCACAGCCTTTTCAAGTAGCTGGGAGGGGTATTGCGGGTTCAACTTTCTGTATAATTATTATTTTTCGCAGCAAAGGTACAAAAAAAGTTGTATCTTTGCACACGAAAACTCCTAAAAAATGAGTAAACTCATACTAATCACTACCCTACTAGCCTATTTTGCCTTGTTGCTCTTTATCGCATGGCTCACTGCACGACGTGGATCTGGGAATCAAGCTTTCTTCCGAGGAAGTCAGTCTTCTCCCTGGTTGGCTGTTTCGTTTGGAATGATCGGAGCCAGTATTTCAGGAGTAACCTTTGTAAGCGTGCCCGGCATGGTGCAAAGTCTCGATTTAACCTATCTGCAAACTTGCATGGGTTTCTTCTTCGGATATGTACTCGTGGCAAAAGTATTACTTCCTCTATATTACAAATCAGGAGTAACAAGCATCTACAGTTATTTAGAAACTCGCTTTGGGCCACATACTTACCATACTGGAGCTGCTTTCTTTGTATTATCAAGGATGACAGGAGCTGCAGCACGCTTATATTTGGTTTGCCTGATTCTTTATAATTTTGTTTTCGCCTCGCTCGGCGTCCCTTTTTGGGTGCTATCGGCAGGAATCATTGTCTGCATCTGGCTTTATACACATAAAAGTGGAATTGCAACCATTGTTTGGACAGACACAATGCTTACCTTTTGCCTATTAGGCGCGCTAATTTGGATTTTGATTGCAATTATGGGACGATTAGATCTTTCGTTTTCTGAAACATGGCAGGCAGTAACTACCAATCCACATTTCAGAATCTTCGAATTCAATGATTGGCAGAGCAAGCAGCACTTTGTAAAACAGTTTCTTAGTGGTGTTTTCATTGTAATAGTCATGACGGGGCTTGATCAAGATATGATGCAGAAGAACTTATCTTGTCGTACACTAAAAGCTTCTCAAAAGAATATGATTCTCAACGGAAGTACCTATCTGCCAGTTAATTTCTTGTTTTTAGTACTAGGTATTCTACTGTTACTCGTTGCACAGAAAGAAGGGTTTACCTTACCCGATAAAGGAGATGAAATTTTACCATTCTTTGCTGCTTCCGGAATATTGGGAGTACCTGTACTAATACTCTTTACAGTTGGTATTATTGCCGCTGCTTTCAGTTCTGCCGATTCAGCTTTAACTGCACTCACCACAAGTATCTGTGTCGATTTTCTGGGACTAGAGAAGAAAACAAACTCTCCTTCTGCAAGTTCTGAAACCACTCGCAAGGCAATCCGTTTACGCCACAAAGTACACATTGGAGTATCTATATGTATACTCGGATTTATTTTAGCTTTTAAGGCGGTCGATAATAAAAGCGTAATAGATACCATTTACACCTTATGTGGATATACGTATGGGCCGTTACTCGGATTCTATGCCTTCGGACTATACACACATCGTACTCCACGTGATAGATGGGTACCTCTTATAGCAATAAGCTCTCCACTACTTTGTGGTGTAATTAATTATATCGTCTCTACTCAATACGGATACACCTTTGGATATGAACTATTGATGCTAAACGGCTTTTTAACTTTTGCCGGATTATGGGGACTAGCAATAAAAAATAGAAAATTAAAACCAATACCGAATGGATATTAAAAGCGCTGAATTTATTATCAGCAATTCAAAAGTTTCAGAATGTCCTCAAGGGGAATTACCTGAATATGCCTTCATCGGCCGTTCAAATGTCGGGAAGTCGAGTTTGATAAATATGCTCACAAGGCATCGTAAACTTGCTATGACCTCTTCTACTCCGGGAAAGACGATGCTAGTAAATCACTTCTTAATCAACAAAAACTGGTACTTAGTCGACCTTCCCGGATACGGTTATGCGAAACGCGGGAAAAAGGATCAAGCTAAGTTCGGGCAACTTATTCAATACTATATCTTGCAACGAGAGCAAATGATAAACCTCTTTTTGCTGATTGACGTTCGTCACGAGCCACAAAAAATCGACTTAGAATTCATTGAATGGCTTGGTGTAAGTGGAGTGCCTTTTACGTTGATTTTTACGAAAGCAGACAAGATCACTTTATCGAAGGCACGTGCTAATGTAGATCTGTTCTTAAAAGCACTCTCTGAACAATGGGAAGAACTTCCTCCGCACTTCTTGACTTCAAGTGAAAAAGGACTTGGACGAGATGAGATTCTCGACTATATTGAACAAATAAACAAAAGTCTTACAGAGGTATAATACCTCCGTAAGACTTTTAATCAGAATGCGACTTTTTTAATTATTCGCCTGCTGGTGCTGGAGCGTCAGAAGCGGCTTCCGGCATTTCGGGAGCTCCTGCAGGCATCTCTGGAGAACTTCCAGGCATTTCAAATGCTATTGCTTCTGGAGCATCGTCCGAACCCTCGTTAGAAGCTTCATTCATAGCGTCCGGGCACTCATTGGGAGTATCATTCGCTGCTCCACATTGGCCAGGACAACCTTGCTTTCCACCTTTTTTCATCTGTTCCGGACCTTGGCCGCACTTTCCTTCTTGAAAACCTTTGTTACCTTTGAATCTTTTTACCCCTTGTTTACCAAACTGACCTTTATCGGCTAACTGTGATTTTACAAATTGGTTCTCTAAGAAAGTCACATATTGATCGGCTGTTAGGATGCCTTTAATGCTCTTCAAACGATCTTTCTGTTGCTTCTCTTTCTGTGCAAGACGATCTTTTTGAGCCTCAGCATGATGTGCTCTTGCCTTTTCTTTGGCTTCTTTCATTGCTACTTGCTTTTTCTGCATTTCCGCTTTACGAGCTTCTACCATCTTTTGATGCTCTACTTTAAAATCAGCGTCCAACTTTTGGAATTTTTCTACTTGAGCATCTGTCAACTTCAACTCTTTTTTCATTTGCTCAATTGGGCATTGGCCTTTAGAAGCATCCCCTTGTTTCTTACCTTGTCCATTCTGCGCAAACGAAGTTGCAGCAATTAGTAGCATGGCTACTATACACAAATTCTTTTTCATAACTATATTGTTTTTAGTGTTTCGATAGATGGCCTCAAGAATTTCTATTCTTATAAACCTCGCTCTTGACATTAAGACCTCAAAAAAGAGAGAAGGTTTAATACCCTTCTTCTATTTATCGACCAATAAGCTTTCTTTTCTGACGAAGTGCCACTTCTTGTATATAAAACAAAATTCTTTTTTTTAATTCTGTTTGTATTTTAAACTTAAAACACTATCTTTGTGCACGATAAACCTTAAAATATTACTTATTACGCTACATTAACCTAGTAAGAACTAAACTCACCATTGAATGAAAAAACAAAAATTACTACTTCTCATGGCATTGCTTTGTGCTTTTTTTCAGCTATCACACGCACAGACAATTCCCTACAAAGCGAATTTAGGTATCACACTATCAACAGGTGCCACACTCTCCCCCACTGGTGTAAAAGCTCTCTTCGCAAAATCCCCTACATCGTTTACCCCATCGGGCGACTTTTCTTTGCAGTTCTCGGCCACACTTCCCTCAACTGGTACACTTGTTTTAAAAGCAAGCAACGAAAAAGCAGTCGGACTGGAAACTACTTTACCTACAGGTGAGCTTCAAGCAGGAACTTATACCTATCGTTACGTGCTATCTGGGAGTACGGTATATACTTATCGCGATGGAGTATTAGTAGATAGTAAAGCCGCTGAAGCTTTAAGTGAAGTTGCTTATCCTAGTGTCTACGAAGCAACAGACGGAGTTAGTACGGGTATCTATAATCCAGCGAACCTTATCACAAATCCCGGTTTCGAAAGTGAAGATATCGTGCTAACTACTAACACCGATGGATCGACTGCTAAATTCTGGCCTAGCAACTGGGAGATTTCCGGTGCTAGTGCAAAAGCTTCGCAAAGTACGGGCGTACGTTGTAATAAAGGTGATGCTACTTATGCAAACGGTCGTGAAGGAAGCTCTGCACTCCTTTTTCGCCAAGACGGAGCAGGAGGTTTCAGTGCCGCAAGTGGCAGCTATATTTATCAAAAGTTGGCTAGCCCATTAATACCGGGTCGCAAATACAAACTCACTTTTCAAGTATTAAGTCATACGAATGCATTGGGATATAGCTATTCTGTAGGAGTTGGCTCAGCTAAAGGTAATTGGAATTGCCTCAATGAATCGTTCACTGCACCTTCTACCAAACAAACTTTGGCTACTTTTAGCTACACATTCACTGCTTCTTCTGCAATAACCGATGAAAGTTACCTTGCCTTTATTTGCAAAGGAACAAATGGCATTATCCATCTCGACCGTATTACATTAGTAGAAGCCACAGGCGATTATAACACCCTCTCATTAGGGCTCTCCGATAACACCAGTACCGACATAACTATCGGCAATGTCACCTATAACGAAGGAGCCTTTACCCCTGAGCCTATAATCACTAACCTTATTTATGCAGATGGTGAATATAGACTTTACCACCCTTATTACGATATGGTATTGGGCGAAAAAGCGGATGCTACCTCTCCCGGATTATCAAAACTAGGAACAAACAGTAATGCCGACAGTTACCTTTTTGTAGCAGAGAACTCGGGTACAGCAGGATATTACCTTCTGCGCCAAAAGAGTAGTGGTAAATACCTGACGGCAAGTACCAGTAATACATATAGCGTGTTACTGAGTAGCACTCGATCAACGGCTAGTAACTATTTATGGTCACTTACCAATGGCCTCAACGGGCACATCAGTAATCAATATGCAAGTACTAAATATTTAGGTTGCGATGCTAAATTAGCAGGTAGCGACTATATTGGCGTTTTTTACGATAAAGCACTCGATAGTTTAAGCACTTGGCAGATACTGGAAGGTGGATTCGATTTTGAGCAAACACGCTATCAGTTACATCTTACAGCTCTTGCAAAAGCAATTTCAGAAGGAGATATAATTTCGAACGATGTAGCCTATTCTGCATCCTCTCTTCGGAGTGTTCAGACTGCACTCACCACAGCCAAAGCACTTTATGAAGCGGCTTCGATTGACAATTTAACCGAAATTGATGAAGCAACAAATAATCTGCTTGCTGCTATTGAAACTTGCAAAGCAGCCAACTCTACCACATGGCTTTCGGGAACAGACTTCGATGTAGACAATGCTTTTACGCTAGGCCTTTCGGGCACTGCATTAGCCACAGGCAGCCCCTCTGCATCACTCATTATACGTAATGCACAAGGAAATGGGGCAGTAATCAAACTAAGTAGTACTAGTATCACTGTAGGTGATGTAGTCATTTCTGAGAACATAACCGATGCAAATACCCCACACAATTATCAGTTTGCCTTCAACGGCAGTACTGTAACCGTATACAAAGACAATGTGAATCTGGGTAGTGCTCCTTCGTACGCCGTGCCTTCGATGACCTCAAACGGCACTATTGCCGAATGGTCGATACTTGGAGTAAGTTCACTGGTTAGCTATATGCCCGAAATTGTAAGTGCTTCGGCAGCGGTTCCTCAAGGAACAGTGATGACCGACAAGAACGGCAATACGGTACGCTATGCAGCTTTCTTAGAAAGCCAATCGCTTACACTTAATGAGCCGGTTGATTTTCATATAATAGTGGAAGAAAGTCCTATTAACAACACCAAAATAGATTTGGCAAATGAAAAAGCATGGGTCATCTTCGACAATACGCTACCTTCGAAAGTGGTTAGCAGCTACCTCTCTTCATTTACAATCAATGGCGAGAAGGCTGTTATTAATAAGAATGTACGTGTAGCGATTTACTTAAACGGTGCAGTAGTAATACCTCATAGTAGTGATATTGAAGCCTTCAGCGGATATAGCGGAGAAATGTATGCAGGTGAAGCAACCAAACTGAAAATAGGTGCTCACGAATTAGGCAGTACTGCAAACTCTTTCCAAAGCTTCACACTGAAGCGTGGCTATATGGCTACCTTAGCTACCGGCAGTAAAGGTAGCGGATATAGCCGTGTATATGTAGCCGATCATCAAGATCTATCTATACCTACCCTTCCTGATGCACTCAATCAACGCATTTCGTCGGTAAACGTAAAGAAGTGGAACTATGTATCGAAGAAAGGTTGGTGCAGCACCAATGGAAGTTCTAGCATTGCTACCGAATGCCAAAAGATGCGTGCCACTTGGTTCTATACATGGAGTGCCGATCGTGCTAGTACATACGATACTGAATACGTGCCTATTAAAGGACACCTTTATTGGCCTTCATGGAGTCAAATTAATGGATCAAACTCCACACATGTACTTAGTATTAACGAGCCTGAACATTCAGAGCAACACACTTCCGACAAGTGTTCGTGTGGCGGAGTGATTTCAGAATGGGCAGCCTGTACACTCACTCCAAGTTTCCAAGAGTCAGGTATGCGTATCGGCTCTCCGGCACCAACTGATGCAAGCTGGTTGACTACTTATATTACAAACTGCAACAACATGGCTTACCGCTGCGACTTTGTGGTGATGCATTGTTATTGGGGTACGAACGAAGCGGCCAATGCAACCGCATGGTATAATCAATTGAAAACTATCTACAACAACACAAAACGTCCGATTTGGATTACCGAATGGAATAACGGCGCCTCGTGGACTACCGAAAGTTGGGCTTCAAGTTATGGTGATAAACTCACTCAAAACAAAGCCGCAATTAAAGCTATTCTCAACGTGCTCGATACTTGCAGCTTTGTAGAACGCTACTCCATTTACAACTGGGATAGTTACTACCGTGCTATGATCAACGATCAAGGATGGGTTACTCCGGCCGGTGAAGTATATCGTGATAGCAAATCGACGTTTGCCTATAATGCTTCCGTGCAATTTACTCCTGTGTGGTGGACACCTTCGGCAAAAGAAGTTACGCTCAACGGAAAGATTAATTCGCTTACCAATCAACTTGTCTTCACTGTTTCTAATGAAAATGGAGATCTAACCGAAAAGATGATATTACAACGAAAAAAAGCCGATGGTACTTACGAAGATTATTATGTGGAGAACGATCGATCGCGCTTCGACAGCACTTCATTGACTTATTCGTTCGATATTGAGAATTTTGACCTTGACAACGACGAATTCCGACTTTATGTACGAACTGCTTCGGGCAGCGATTTATATAGTAGCACTGTAACTTTGGGGTATTTAGTGAATCCGAATATATCGACTACCAGCAAAACGGCTGTTGATGGTTGGACTTGTACCAAATCGGCCTCAAATGGCTTTACTAAATCAACCGGCGATACCTTCTTTGAAGTCTGGGATGCTACAGCAATAGGCATGAATTTCAATTACTATCAGGACGTAGCCAACCTGGCAAATGGAGTTTACGAACTATCGGCTGCTTGCTTCAATAGTACAAATGGAGAAGCGAATGCCGTGGTAAACGGACACGTAGGTCTGTATGCACAAGCTGATGGCCTGGAATATTTTGCTCCGGTTACCCAAGATGGTGAGCTAAACTTGGAGAGTAGACAAACAATTCCTTATATTGCAGTGACAAATAATACGCTACGTATTGGCATCAAGAATATTGGGGCTATGGCAGCACGTTGGCCAGGCGCGGATGCTTTTAAGTTACGTTACTTGGGTACTGTTCATGAAGTACTAACCGGTGGATACAATTCATTTAAAGAAGAAATACAAGCTCAATCGGATGCACGCTATGAAGCTCTCTTTACTTGGGATGAATTGCATACAAAGGCCGATGCTACCGGAGCTATCGTGAATGCAGCTTGTGCACGACAGGATACATACGGATGGACGGCAACTACCATCGACTATTCTTCGGGAGAAGCGGCAGATGGAGTTTCAAGCAACTACTATTGGAACAAATGGGCTAGTTCAGGCTATACTTCTGAAATGTATCAAGACTTCAACTTCTTGCCTGCCGGTTCGTATGCCTTTAGCGCTTTGGCACGTTGCAGTGCTGCTATCAACTTCAACCTATACGTATCACGCGATGGAGGATTAACCAAAGAATATACTCAAAACATGCTAGGTACAGGAAGCGTTGCTGCTGCTAATTCGGAATATGCAAAAGGTTGGGTGAAGGTCACTACTCCTAGCGTTATTCTGCGTAAAGGACAAAGTCTGCGTATCGGTTTCACAGCCGAGAATGCAAGCGGAAGTAGTTGGTGGAGCACCGACAACTTTGCACTGACTTATCAGAAAGTCGATTTCACGAATCTGAATACTCTCGGTGAAGAAGAATCTACGCTCCAAATTGTAAGTGGAAAAGGAGAACTTGTATTGACTAGTAGAATATCTACGCATGTAAATCTCTACAATGCAACGGGAACTTTCCTAAAGAATCAGAAAATCGATGCAGGCAGTACTTCCATAGCTTTGCCTGCAGGAGTATATTTTGTAGAAAATCAGAAAGTGATTGTACGATAAAAAAGAGAAAATGCCAGCTGTTAAAATCATATTTAGCAGTTGGCAAAAATGATTTTAACAGCTGGCAAAAACAAATTCAACAGCTGGCAGTTGCTAACGAGTCTCTCAGCAATTTAGCTCTTTATCTTTTGTTTCTATGAGCCTTTACCTTTACTGATTTTACTTTTAAAACAAGAAATCTTTGAAAACAAACTCTTTACTTGAAACAAAAGCAGCACTTTGAATATGATTTTCAAAGTGCTGCTTCTGTCATACTGAGAGTCTCAACTCTCAGATTTTCTTCATTAGAATTTATAACCTAATGTACAAAGAAAGCTATTACGTGTTTCTGTAAATTTGGTTGACTGCAACTTTTCACTATCAAAAGCATAAAAGTCGCCGTCTTGAGTAGTGTACTTATAAGCTAAATCCATATAAAAATTACTAGTTAACTTCACGCCTATACCCATCGTGAAAGTATTCTGAGCATAACGATTGGTAAAGTCTGTATTAGTTTGCATCGTATTCTGACTCAAATCTTTATATCCGCCTTTATTATATCCGGCCGAGCTATAATTATATCCTAAGCGTAATGCTAATTCAGGCATTAGCTTAAATTCAGCACCTACTCGAAAAGTTTGTATTGCTTTTAAGTAACTCTCTATTTGATTATTATCAAATCTATATTCATTGCCATCAGCATCAGCTAAATTGCAAGTTGAGAAATCTTGATACTCATATTCTGCACCCAAGGCTACACTTTTACCAATTGTATATCCTGCGCTTACATTAAACAACCAAGGAGTGCGAAGTTTGAAATCGCTATCGTACCCTCCATCGTCAGATACTGTTTTCCATTGCGAAGTAGATTCTTCTCGATAATCCAAAAAAGAGGAAGCACTATAGGTTAAGTTATAAAAAATAGGACTATGCACAGCCAAACCTATGCGGAAAGGAGATTCTTCAAACGGACGTGCGATAAAACCAAGTTTGAAATCAACACCTTGCCCATGTATCCAGTTATCACTATGAAGCGTATAACCCCAAACACTATTGTTACCATCTACTGCGTCTTCACCATAATCGGTATAATTGGTATAGTCAACATCATATAACCCAGCTGTAATACCAAAGTAAAAACGATCATCTACATTAAAAGCTAAACTAACATCGGTCTGATCAATACCGCCTTCTCGTGTACTTTTGAAATAACCCGTACGAGACGAAGCTACATCATAGTTCATAAAAAGTGGCATTTTTTGAGTTAAAAAATTACCCCAGTCATTCAATTCACCAACCCCTGAACTCATCTGGGTAGTTTGTGAAACCCTCGGACTCAAGTTGAGGCCATCAAGCTGCATATTCTGATACAAATTGGAACGACGTTGATAGTTAATGCCAATGTTAACTGATTTGAGAGAATTCCCATAAAAACTCATATCGAATGGAAGAACCACGCCTACATTATTTAAACGAGCACGTGTGCGATTTTCACTTTGACCACCTAATTCTGCCTTAGTCTGATCGAATCCGGCAGTAAAGGTTACATCTGCACGACGCATTAAGCCAATACCTGCGGGATTTGTACCCATCGTAGAGATATCACCACCTAATGCACCTAATGCACCACCCATACCGACAAAACGAGCTGTACCATTTAAATCCTGTGGGGTAAGTTGTGCGGCATCATAAACCGTCTGCGCATGCGCAGAAGCACCTATTAAAAGGGCTATTGTTGCTATTTTTAATTTCATCACAATATGCTATTTAAGTAAAAGGTTTATTTCAATATCATTTTCAATTAGCGTCTGCCACCGCCGCGTGAACCGCCACCACCACCAGTACTACGTGAACTTCCTCCACTAGAGCTACCACCACCGCTAGAATAGCTACCGCTACGAGAGGAAGAATAATTGCTATTAGTGGAGGTACTAGGCGTATAACTACGAGAATTGCTACTGTTTGTATTTGTACTAGGAACATAAACACGAGGAGTATTAGTGGTAGTAGTGTTTGTATTAGTTCCACGAGGTACGGCTACGGTATTTGTATTTACACGCTGCTGTGAATTCCTACTATTAGATATACCTGCAGAATAGCTACGAGCACCACCACGAGTAGTATACTCGTTCGAATTATTGCGCATACCCGAGGAATTTAAATTTCCAGATCGAGTTCCATTACTACGGAAGTTGCTGCTACGAGAGCCTACTACACTATTGCTGCGCGAAGCATAGCCCCGAGTTCCACGCACATCGGTTGGGCGACTATAAGGCCGAAAGCCTCCTCCTCTCGAATTTCTGTAAGCATAATGTCCTCCATGCCCATAATAAGGGTAATAACCTCCATAATAAGGATAGTAGCCTCCGTAGTAACCACCCCAATAAGGTGAATAGAACGAAGAATAGAAGCCGCCCCAACGCCAACCTATTCCCCAAGAATTATAATACGAATAATAAGGGCTCCAACCGTAATAATAGTCATCCCAATAAGAATCACCTAAATAAAGAACGACCGTTGGATTATTGTAACGACTGATACGTGTGGTATAAACATAACCATTTTCATCAGAAGCGACTTCTTCGTCAGAATTTTGATAAGTTTCATTTTCTGCTATTGTATCATACCCTTGTGAGGCGACTTCCGAATCGGAAACCGCACTAGAGGTGCCTCGACGATTGTAAGCATCCACATCCATCTCATCCACACGATTATTTACAGGCGCATACGAACTCGACCGAATTTGATCTGCTTCCTCATTCTGGTTCTTGCCGGACGTTGTCACGGTTATGGTAACAGTTTTTTCGGCTTTCTTCGAAGGTACATAGTACATATCATCGTCGTCATAACTTTGCCCAACCACCGGAAGAACAAAGGCAGTCAGTAATACTGACAATAACATACATTTTTTCATATTCATCAAGTTTTATAGCTCAATATATAGTATGCAAATGTACCACTATTTTAGAGAACTATACTAATATATACTGTTTTTTTTCGCCGGTTTACGTATTTTTTGCTATCTTTGCGCGAAAAACTAAACAGAATTAAATAAAAATGAAGTACGTAGCTCTTACGTTTTATATAACCCCCACAGAAAGACAAGAGATTGAATCAGAAAACAAGCTCTCTTTTTGCACTATGATCTCCGAAGTACTGACTGCTGAACTAGCCGATTGTGGCTGCGAGGCTTTCGAAGAATTTAATGGTACCGTTTTAGTGGCTTATTGCCAAAAGAATCTTTATTCTGAAGAGAACATCCGCCAAATACTGGCCAATTTTCCTATTGAGGGGACAACTATTTCTTTCAATTGCGAAGATGTTGAAGATAAAAACTGGAATGAGGAATGGGAAAAGAACTTCTTTCAACCGATCATTATTGGTGAAGAATGCGCCATTCATAGCACTTTTCACAAAAACATTCCACCTGTAACGTACGACATCATTATAAATCCTCAAATGGCTTTTGGCACAGGGCATCATGAAACTACTTCATTGATTTTAGCTGAACTACTAAAGGCTGATCTTAAAGGCAAACGAGTGCTGGATATGGGATGCGGAACGAGTATTTTAGCCATTTTAGCTTCTCTACGGGGGGCTAACGATTTAGTGGCTATTGATATTGATGAATGGTGCGTGCGCAACTCAAAAGAAAATCTTTTGTTGAATGGGATTACAAACATCAATGTACATGAAGGGGATGCCTCTCTCTTACCTAGTATGGGGACTTTTGACGTGGTTATTGCAAATATAAATCGCAATATTTTGCTAACAGATATGCCTGCATATGCAAAATGTTTAAAGTCCGGCTCGGATTTATGGATCAGCGGTTTCTATACGGAAGACATTGCATGTCTAAAAGAAAAAGCGGAAAGCATAGGCCTTACATACCTTTACCATCACTCCAAACACAACTGGGCTACTGTACGATTTAGATTCGAGCAATGATTTATCCTCAAAACTTTGAAGAAAAGATAGGTTTCTGCGACATTCGCAAACAACTTTCTACAAAATGTCTTTCCCCATTAGGGCGCGAAAAGGTAGATGCCCTAGCGTTCTCCATTGTGCGACAAGACATTGAACAATGGCTTACTGAAACAACTGAGTTTGTAAGCATCTTAACCGGCGAGGATGAGTTCCCTGCGAGCTATTTCTTCGACATGCGCGAATCGTTGCGCCGTATTCGAATTGAAGGATTGTATTTGGATGAAGGAGAACTGTTCGATTTACGTCGTTCTCTCCAAACCGTAAGCGAAATTGTTCGTTTCTTGCGCCCCGAAGATTGGGAAGAAACACATGAAGAGAAATCGGAAGAAGAACTTATAGCTAGTGCACTCTATCCACACCTTTTCACTCTGACAAGCCCTGTTAGCGAATCTGTTCATGTAGTGCGACGTATTGATCAGTTGCTCGATAAGTATGGGAAGATGAGAGATACAGCTTCACCAACATTACTAAAAATACGCAAAGAGCTACAAGCCGAACTAGGAGGTCTCTCTCATAAACTTCACCGTATTCTGCGTGAAGCACAAGCACAAGGATATGTCGACAAGGATGTCGCTCCATCGATGCGCGACGGGCGCCTCGTTATTCCGGTTATTCCGGCAATGAAGCGTAAGATTTCTGGTATTGTATATGATGAATCTGCAACGGGAAAAACTCTTTTTATCGAACCTACAGAAGTAGTCGAAGCAAACAACCGTATCCGTGAATTAGAAGGAGAAGAGCGTCGCGAAATAATCCGTATACTGGTTGATTTTAGTGATTTCCTTCGTCCTATAGTAGAGGATCTACTACAAAGTTACAGCTTCTTGGCTGAAATTGATTTTATTCGCGCAAAAGCACTTTTGTCGATACAGCAAGGAGCTATCCAGCCACGCGTGCACAACAATCCACGTCTCGGATGGTGGCATGCTATTCATCCGTTGCTGCAAAATTCACTCAAAAAGCACGGGAAACAGGTAGTTCCTCTTGATCTGTATTTAGAGAAGGGGCAACGCATCTTACTTATTTCAGGCCCCAATGCAGGGGGTAAGTCGGTTTGTTTAAAAACGGTAGGCTTGTTGCAATATATGCTCCAATGTGGCTTACATATACCTATTTCGGCACAAAGTGAAACCGGAATTTTTCATGATCTGTTCATCGATATCGGTGATGAACAAAGCATCGAAGATGAACTCTCTACCTACTCTTCGCACCTTACTAATATGAAGCATACCTTACGGGGTGCCGGCAAGCGTTCTTTAGTATTAATTGATGAGTTCGGAGGTGGTACTGAACCTCAAATTGGCGGAGCAATAGCCGAAGCCATCCTTTCACGATTGAATGAGAATGGAGTCTTTGGCATTATCACTACTCACTATCAAAATTTGAAGCATTTTGCCGAGGATCATGAAGGGGTAGTCAATGGTGCCATGTTATACGATCGCCACGAAATGCAAGCTCTTTTCCAACTGCGTATCGGCAATCCGGGTAGTTCGTTTGCCATTGAAATTGCCCGCAAGATAGGACTTCCAGAAGCAGTGATACAGGAAGCAAGCAACCTTGTTGGCCACGACTATGTAAATGCTGATAAATATTTGCAAGACATTGTACGCGACAAGCGTTATTGGGAGCAAAAACGTCAAAGTATTCGTCAGGCCGAAAAGCAGATGGAAGAAACAACGGCTCGCTATGAAGAAGCTATTAGTTCTTTAAAGACGCAACGTAAAGAAATTCTTCAAACGGCCAAAAAAGAAGCTGAACAGATACTGAAAGAATCGAATGCAGCTATCGAAGCAACGATTAGAAATATAAAAGAAGCACAAGCAGAGAAAGAACAAACACGTGCTGCCCGTGAAGAATTAAATGATTTCCGCAAAAATTTAGAAGCTCGCCTGCAAAACGAGCAAAAGGCACTTGTTACCCAAAAAATGGAGCAGCTACAAGCCAGACAAGAACGAAAGAAAAAGAAGAAATCGGAAACTAAAAATCAACCACTAGCTTCAGTATCTTCACCCGAGTTGATAGAAAAGGCTACATCTGTTTCTTCGCCATCTAGCATAAAGCCAATTCAAGTAGGCAATGCTGTATTGCTTGAAGGACAAAAAGCGGTGGGTATTGTACTAGAATTAAAAGGGAAAAATGCCGTGGTAGGATTTGGTGAGATTAAATCTATAGTAAAAACGACTCGATTAGTACTCACTGAAGCTCCTCAGCAATCTAAACTATTAAAAGCAGCTACTTTTGTGAGTGTGCAAACTGCTGATGCGATGCGCGAAAAGAGACTTCACTTTAAACAAGATATCGATGTGAGGGGTATGCGCGGCGAAGAGGCTATTCAGGCAATTACCTACTTTATTGATGATGCAATTCTTGTCGGCATGCCACGAGTACGTATTCTACACGGCACAGGCACAGGCATTTTACGCACTCTAATTCGCCAATACTTGGCTACAATAAATGGAGTAGCACACTATCAAGATGAGCATGTACAATTTGGCGGCGCCGGAATCACTGTAGTCGATTTGGAATAAGTGCAATTAAACACCACCCTTATCCTCGTCAAGAGTTTCATCGAGCGTATCATCAAGAGTATCTTGTTTTTCAAGACTCATGCTACCATTACCTGCTACAAAGATATGCGTTAATACATATAATTCTGTTTCCGGAATACCTACACTGGCTGAAAAGACTAACTTTCCATCCTTTGTGCCTTCAAAAACAATCGCTTCAAGAATTCCATCTTTCGCAAACTGTGCAGGTATGAGACTCTCAAAATCTGATTTCTCGAATGAGCGCGAAAAAAAAGAAGATCCTCCACTCATAATATCTATTTTCACAGTATTGTCGTAATGCTTACCAGATTCTGTATCTACAACATGGTCGGCAAGTGAAGTACGTGCTATTTTATAAGTAATTTCTTTGCTACCCAAATGTGCAGCACCAGACGACTGAGTAGCAGCCGATTGAATAGGAGCCTGTTCAGCTTTCGCTTTACGCGCAGCTGCAGCTGCCATGGAAGCTCTTGCTTGATCTTCAGCCTCTTTGGTAGCATTTGAGTTACAAGCTGACAATAAAGACACAGCCAAGGTGGACAAAAACAACGCAAAAAAGGCGTTATGAAAAAAACTTTTCATCGATTCTAATAGTTAAAAGTAGGGGCAAAGAAACACATTTTTATTGAATCCGACAAGAAAAAGCAAAAGAAATGCTTGCAAAAGAGTTTTTTTTATTAACTTTGAGGCCTAATTTTAGACTGAAATATCCGAAAATTATAAATTATCATTAAAAATAACTCAAATGAGTAACTTAACAAAACGCTACATTTTACCCGAAAGCGAGATTCCCACACAATGGTACAACATTCAAGCTGATATGATTAATAAGCCAATGCCTATTCTTCATCCCGGTACCAGACAGGAATTGAAAGCAGAGGACCTATACCCCATTTTTAATAAAGCTTGTTCACAGCAAGAACTCGATCAAGAGCATGCTTGGATCGACATCCCTGAAGAAGTTCGTGACATGTACAAATATTATCGTTGTACTCCATTGGTACGCGCCTATGGATTAGAAAAAGCACTAGGAACTCCCGCACATATTTATTTTAAAAACGAAAGCGTGAGCCCCGTTGGCTCTCACAAACTAAACTCTGCAATAGCACAAGCATATTACTGCAAAGAAGAAGGTGTTACAAATGTAACAACTGAAACTGGTGCAGGGCAATGGGGAACTGCTTTGTCGTACGCTTGTAAAGCTTTTGGCTTAGATCTTGCTGTATACATGGTAAAAATATCCTATCAGCAAAAACCTTACCGGCGTAGCATTATGCAAACTTTTGGTGCACAAGTTACCGCTTCTCCTTCT
>JAGPIY010000009.1 GCA_018054715.1 Bacteroidaceae bacterium | reverse complement strand
ATGGGCGCAAATAAATGGTTATCGTGGTGAGATACGGGATGTGGCTTTTATGCAGAAACGTGTGGAGTCGGATGTGTGGTATATTGAACACTGGAGCTTTTTCCTCGACTTGAAAATCGTTTATAAAACAATTTTGGGTGCAGTCATTGGTGATAAACATGCTATTTAAATATCTTTATGAAAGGATGTGAATTAGTTTTTAGATGTATCATCGGATTCATCGTACTATCTCTATCTACAGTTAGTGGACAAGAGATATCTTCTTTTACAGAAGTAGGTACTACGCTTCATGCAGGCGATCACACTCCTTTATGGCAGAACTCATTGCAGCATGGACTTTCTTCGACTGATAATAATGCATATCTTCGTGGTGCAGTGTTATGTCGTGATACGTTGAATCGTAATTGGAATTGGGGGGCTGGAATAGATATTGTGGCAGGTACCGGACTTGATGCGGATTTCTTCGTGCAGCAAGCATATGTCGATTTAGCTTGGCGTTGTTTGGATTTTTCTTTTGGTAGTAAAGAGTTTTCGTCAAATATGCTCAATCAGAATTTAACGAGTGGTGGGTTGGTATGGAGTGGAAATGCTCGGCCTATTCCGCAGGTACGAGTGGGCATTTTTAAGTACACTCCTCTTTCTTCTTGGCTAGCTATTAAAGGTGAAGCTTCTTATGGATGGTGGACTGATGGAGGATATTTATCCACTCGAAGGAGTCAGTTGGAATTGATTGCCGATCAGTCGCAAGGTGACTATCCTTGGTATACAAAGGGTATAAAGTATCATCATAAAAGCTTTTATCTTCGTATCGGAAAACCGGCACGTCGTTGGCAACTGGAACTCGGAATGAGGCTAGATGATCAGTTTGGCGGTTATTTGGTAAATCAGCATAATGCGGGAAATGTTTCCGGACAAACTATAAATTTGGGGAATTCACTTGAGGATTATTGGAAGGCTTTTTTTCCGGGCAAGGGGAATAGCTCTTCACAACCTGGTGAGCAAATACAGGTGGAAGGAAATTTTTTAGGAAGTGAGCAGGCACGGCTTACGTATCATGCAGATCAGTGTAGTCTTTCTGCTTATCTCGAAAATTATTATGATGACTTCTCAGGAATGGGAAAGCTTAATGGTTGGGATGGACTTTGGGGTATGGAATATGCGTCTCTTCATACTTCTTGGCTTAGTGGGGTGTTGTTTGAATATTACCAAACAACGAATCAGAGTGGATCTCTTCATGGAGTAGATGGAACGGTTGCAACAAAAACGGGAGGAGCTGATAATTATTATAATAACTATCTTTATCAAGGATGGACTCATTGGGGACAAACGATGGCTAATCCTTTAATTGCTTCACCTGCGTATTTTGCGGATGAAATTATTAAAAGTGTGGACAATAATGGTATGATGGGATTTCCCTATAATAGAGTGAAGGCTTATCATATTGGCTTTTCTGGTACTCTTACTCAGAATTTGAATTATCGTCTGAAATTAACGCATAGTGATACTTGGGGTACTCCATTTTCTCCGACGCTGAATATCCTTTCTAATAATTCAGCTTTCTTTGAGATGATATGTCGTCCTTATAGAGGGATGGACAATTCTAATATTTGGAAAGGAGTGACGTTGACTACTTCACTTGCTGTTGACCGTGGTGATATTTATGGTGATAATTTTGGTTGGCAATTTAAAGTACGAAAAGAATTTTAAAAAAAATAGAATATTATAATTATGAATTTTGTAAAAACATCAATAGAAGGTGTGTGGATTATTGAACCTCAAGTTTTTAATGATCCGCGAGGCTACTTCATGGAGGCTTTTAAAAGAGAGGAATTTGAATTGAACGTTGGCAGAGTTGATTTTGTACAAGATAACGAATCTAAATCGGGCTATGGCGTTTTGAGAGGTCTGCACTATCAGAAAGGTGACTGCTCACAAGCAAAGTTGGTGCGCGTTATTAAGGGAGAAGTTTTAGACGTGGCAGTCGACCTTCGTAAATCGTCTCCTACTTTTGGAAAATGGGTAAGTGTATTGCTTAGTGAAAGCAATAAGCGCCAGTTCTTTATTCCTCGTGGCTTCGCGCATGGTTTTGTGGTATTGAGTGAGGAAGCCATCTTTACCTATAAGGTGGATAATGTATATGCACCTCAATCGGAAGCTAGTATTGTGTATAGTGATGAAACGCTTTCTATCGATTGGGGTATTCCTTTTGAAAAGATGCTTCTTTCGGAGAAGGATACAAACGGGAAGAAATTTGTAGATGCTGATTATTTTGAATAAAAATAGAGGCTGACTCCAAGAACCATTTAGCAACTTATATCACATTATTAATAATGTATTTTCACTTTCTTCTTCAAAGTATTTTTATGCTGACAGGTGTGATAACTCTGTTGGCCGCTTTGTGCGATAGCGATTGGTTCTTTAAAAGTCATCACACTCAAATTGTCGTTGTAAAGCTAGGCCGCAGTTGGGCTCGTGTGCTGTACGGCAGTTTGAGTGTGATGTTAATTCTTTTGGCCATTTATTTCTTCTTGGCCACTTGTAAAGCTTTTGCTTTTGATCTTTAATTGTGCACTAGTGTGCCAATCGCTTCACCCTTAACTACTTTAAGAAGATTGCCAACAGTGTCCATATCAAATACTACGATAGGCAGATTGTTCTCTTTGCACATGGTTGTGGCAGTAAGGTCCATTACTTTTAACCCACGTGTGTAAATCTCATCGTAGGTAATTTCAGTATATTTTGTAGCTGTCGGATCTTTTTCAGGGTCTGCCGTATAGATTCCGTCTACGCGTGTTCCCTTTAGCATCACATCTGCTTCAATCTCAATGCCGCGTAAGGAAGAACCTGTGTCTGTTGTGAAGAATGGATTTCCTGTTCCGGCTGAGAAAATAGCAACTTCGCCTGCCTCAAGCGTTTCAATAGCTTTCCATTTATTGTAAAACTCACCGATAGGTTCCATTCGTATGGCGGTTAGCACTCTAGCCTTTACCCCTAAGCTGCCAAGAGCAGAGCTAAGTGCTAAGCTATTTATTACTGTGGCTAGCATGCCCATCTGATCACCTTTCACGCGATCGAAGCCTTTGTTTGCTCCACTCAAGCCTCGAAAGATGTTACCTCCTCCGATTACAATGCCGACTTGTACGCCTAGAGCGTGGACTTCTTTTATCTGTTGGGCATATTCGCCTAAACGCTTTTCATCGATTCCATACTGTTTCTCGCCCATTAAGCTTTCACCGCTCAATTTTAGTAAGATTCTTTTGTATTTTACCATTTTTCTTATTTAAAGGGGTTATTATCTAGTTTGCAAAGATACAATTTATTCTTTATTATCACAAAACATGTTGTACCTCTTTGAAGAAATAGCCTTTTTCTATGCCATCTTTGCGGCGTAAAATCAATCGACCAGAGGGCTCTACTTTTACAATTTCAGCCAAGAATTCTTCTGATGAATCGGCTTCTTTATACAGATGTAATCCATTGTGTCGGAAAAGAGCTTGGTGATAGGCTTTGCGAATTTCTAAAATAGCTTTTTCATCTTTCTGAAGTTCTTTGTAATAATAACGAAGTCGGGTTATTATTTTACTTAGAATTTGATCGGTGCTAAATTCTCTACCTGTAATTTGGAGAAGCGAATAAGGGTTCGGTGCATTACTTGTGAAGATTGATTGATTTACATTCAATCCGACTCCAAATATGCTGTTTGAAATTCGTGAGATCCGTTGATGTGTTTCCTTATCCTCGTAAGATTCTAAATCATTTTCAATGAGTATACCTGCTATTTTCTTTTCTTTCCAATAAATGTCGTTTGGCCATTTTATGGAGAATTCTTCTTGAGGAGCAATCTTATCTAGCGTGTCTTTTATAGCAAGTGATATGATTTCCGACAGCACAAATTGTTCTTCTATTTTCAAAAAGATGGGATATACTAATGTGCTGAAAAGAAGATTTTTCCCGGCTTCGCTTTCCCAAGTATTTCCTCGTTGACCACGTCCACTGAATTGATATTGAGCAGTGAGCGTGAAAAATTCAGGAATGTTCAGAGAAAGTCCCTCTTTACTGGCAGGCATAAATTGATTCGACTCTTTTAATAATTCGCTTAAGGCATTGATCGTAGAGTCGGTTTCCCGTAATTGGATACGTATGAAGTCAGTTGGTTCTATTGGACAAGACATGTGATAGTTTAGTTAAGACAGCTTTTTTAATAAGCTATTGTATTCGTCTCTCATTTTACGGGTAAATTTTCCTATTACTAACTCGTATGAATGATCAATTAAGGAGCAAAGAAAGTTGTTGCTGAGGCTACTTTCATATCGAACTTGATTCCAATGTTTTTTATTCATATGAAAAGCTTCTTGAATGGTGTCTGGATATTGATCGCGCAAATCGAGTGCCTTTTCGGGATCACATTTTAAACAAACCCACTGATTTTTTTCTAAATCAATCAAGGCAAACATCTTTCCCATTACGCGTACTACAAGGGT
Organism: Bacteroidaceae bacterium; assembly: GCA_018054715.1. GTDB lineage: Bacteria > Bacteroidota > Bacteroidia > Bacteroidales > Bacteroidaceae > UBA1794. Next base: position 17,013 of record JAGPIY010000009.1, on the reverse strand, counting down.
TGTTTCATCGAATGGAAAATCCTCTGTAGCCATAGGCTTTGTCAAGCAATAAGCTCTTAACTCTTCAATGTTCATTGTGGGCTTTCTTAAAAGAAATATTTTTTAAATTAAAAAGAGATAGTTCGACTTCCGTCTTCTTCTTCTTTTAAAATGACTTTTACTGCATCTTCCGGCAAAAGTTCTTCAATAAGCTCCGGCCATTCAATGAAACAAAGTGCTCCACTATAAAAATAGTCTTCGTAGCCAAAATCGAAAGCCTCTTCTACTTTATTAATTCGATAAAAGTCGAAGTGATAAATCAGTTCACCAGTAGTTTCAGAGCGATATTCATTGATCAGTGCAAAGGTAGGTGATGCAACGACATCAGTAACACCGAGCTCTTCGCAAAGTACTTTGATGAAGGTAGTTTTCCCAATTCCCATAGGGGCGTAAAAAGCGAATACAGAATGTTCGCCCATTGCCTGAATAAATTGTTTTGCAACGGCAGGTAACTCTTCTAAAGAATTAATTTTTAGCGTAGTCATTTCTTTTTATTTTAAAATCGTTTTTTAGGGGTCAATGTAATGAGTGGAATAATCATTTCCTCCATTGATATTCCACCATGTTGTAGCGTATTACTATAATATTGTACGTAATAATTAAAATTGTTAGGATAGGCAAAGAAGTCACGTCCTCCTGCAAAGATATACGAGGTACTCATATTTAAACGAGGTAACTGTACGTCTTCGGGTTTGGTGATTTCGAAAACTTGTTTTGGATTGTAGGTCAGGCTCTTTCCTAATTTATATCGCAAATTGGTATTGGTATTTCGATCGCCAACTACTTTAATGGCATTATTTACGCAGATGGCACCATGATCTGTAGTGATCACTACTTTGTAGCCGCTGAGCGCCATAGCTTTAAAAAGATCTTTAAGGAAAGAATGCCTGAACCACGAAAGGGTGATTGAACGATAAGCAGCTTCTGTGGAAGCTAATTCACGTACCATCTTAGAGTCGGTACGTGCGTGTGATAGCATATCGATAAAGTTAACCACAATAACATTTAAATCATTGCGCAACATTTGATTGAAGTTACCAAGTACCCGTTCACCGAACGATCCTTCGTTTATTTTATGGTACGAAAAGGTGTTTTTTCGTCGATATCTTTCCAGATGTGTGCGAATAAGAGGCTCTTCATTCAAATTTTTTCCTTCTTCACTATCTTCGTCTACCCATAGATCGGGAAACATCTCTGCGATTTTATTTGGCATCAATCCTGAAAAGATTGCATTTCGTGCATATTGAGTTGCGGTTGGAAGGATGCTATAATAAAGTTCTTCTTCAAAAGTAAAATCATCGACCAATTCATTACTAAGTACGCGCCATTGGTCGAATCGAAAATTATCCATTACCACTAAGAAAACTTTTTCTCCTTCATCCAACATAGGGAATATCTTCTTTTTAAAGATATCCGGACTCATCACAGGTCGGCTTTCAGGGTGTTTAATCCAGTCGACATAATTGTGCTTTATAAATTTCACAAAAGCCGAATTAGCCTCTGTCTTTTGCATAGCCAGAAGCTCACTCATATTGCCTTCTGTTGAATCTAACTCCAGTTCCCAGTATACAAGGCGTTTGTAAACCTCCATCCAATCGTCTGCTGTGAGCGAATCGTTAATTTGCATTCCTATTTGTCCGAAGTTTTGTTGATATCCGCTATTGGTAACTTCGGTTACAATTTCTTTTCGATGCAAATTCTTCTTAATCGTAAGAAGTATTTGACTTGGATTTACCGGTTTAATAAGATAATCGGCGATTTTCTTTCCGATAGCCATGTCCATAATGTTTTCTTCTTCACTCTTTGTGATCATCACGATGGGAACAGTCGGACGAATTTCTTTAATGCGTTGTAGTGTTTCTAACCCACTTAAACCAGGCATGTTTTCATCTAAGAAGATCAGATCAAAATCTTCTTCTTGGCAGAGATCCACCGCATCAATTCCGTTTGTAACGGTAGTGACCTCGTATCCTTTACTTTCGAGGTATAGCACATGAGGTCTGAGAATATCAATTTCATCATCAGCCCAAAGCAGGTGTTCCTTTTTCATACTTGATTTTTTATAGGTTTAGTCGATGAATTCATCTTTCTCCTTCGTCGTTACCGACTTTGTGGGAGCTTGTTTGCTTTCATCAATAAATTCATCCTTTTCTTTTATTGTTGCAGGTTTTGTTACCGGCAGTTGTTTGCTCTCATCAATAATTTCGTCCTGTAGCTTTGTTGTAGTAGTCTCTTTTATAATTTTACTTTCGTCAATGAATTCATCTTTCTGCTTGGTTGTAGCTCCCTTTTGAACAGGCTCTTGTTTCTCATCAATGAATCCATCATCTTTCCCTTTTACTGAGGTCTTGCTATCAGAAGATTTGTTGTCATCGATGAATTCATCTTGATGAGCTTTTTTCTCTGTTGAAATATTTTGAGGGTCGTATTCTCCCTCTTTGTTTAATTCCTCTTTCGGTAAATTCTGTAGTGGATCGTTTAATGTGTTTCCGGGATCATCTTCATTAATAAATTCATCCTTTTGATTGGGATCGATTCCTACATCGTGTACAGCAGGCAACTTTGCAAAATGTGTGAGATAGAATTTCTCATAATCCTCAAAACTATATATTTTTGTGAGAAGTTCATAGTTGTGTTCCGAAATCAATACCGGACGAAGTCCGCTCAAACGGGTGGCTAGAGTAGCATCTTTGTAGATTAAACGCATGTAATACCTAGCTTCTTCATAGCTGCTGAATGGCTTGACTAAGAGCATACTAATTCCTAGATTGTGCTGAAAGGAGAGGTTGAAGTCTTTCACAATGAACGTTGCAAAATTGAAACGTGCCATCTCGTAAAGTAGCAAGTTTTCATCAAGTTTGCCTGTAGGGTAGGCTAGTAAAAAGACATAAGGGGTATCGTGCATGGCTGTGAACACTTTTGTACTATCGCGTGCAAGCGTATCATTAGCCAAGTCTCCTGAACGTAAACTCCAAATAGAACCAAAATTACTACCTCCTGCAAGTAAACGCCCATTTTGTAAACCTTTCATAATTTCTGTGGCCAACGGAGTTATTTCATTTTGCGGATACTTCTGTACTACTTCTTTTAGCTTTTCCATAAAGGTCGAACGGTCTCCATTTTGTAGTGATGACATTGCATGTAAGAATAAGAACTTAGCACGATGTTGCCCCATAGCATATTTTTCAGCAGCATATTTATCGTTTGCTGTTACTTTAGTAAAGTCACCATTCTTAAAATCGTCATACGTCTTAGCGTAAAGTGAATCTTCCAAGGCTTTTCCGTAGAATGCATTTGTAAGGTAATCTGGATTGCCAATGGTTAATGCATATTTACTTTCAGGATATCCTACTAAAAGAGCCGATTTTGCTTGCTCTGCAAGTTCCTGCTTTTGATAACGGAGATACATTAAATAAAGATTGTAGTATACTTCATCTAGGTGCTCGAAGCTAGGAAATTGTTGAATAAGCCGAGACCAGACTTTTTGAGTCAATCCGGCATCCTCTAACTTATCTTTATAGATGAGCCCCATATTAAAGAGTGCATCACTAAGTATTTTATTAGATGAAGCAAGCATTTCTTCTGTGGTCGGAATATTCTTTAAGTAATATTCCGGTTGATGTGGATCATTGGCTAATGAGTCCGGTTTATGGGTGATTTTGATTGAATCAACGGTTGTTGAATCGGAACCTATCTCCGATTTAGCTTTGATTGAATCTTCTTTCTCATAATCAACTCCTTTATTCTCCTCACTTTGTAATGAGGTTTTGTTTCGGCGGCGCCAGTTATCCTCCAATTTACGACTGCCCCAAGTGTTCTCGAAAGTCGTTTTGCCTTGACTTAACAATTGGGTGTTGTAAAAGTACCAAGAACGATCGCTTGTTTGTATGGTGGGAGCTACTGTCTTTTTAGTAGTAGGAGCATTTGCTGCTTGATCAGCTGCATGGGCGGCAAGTAGGTCGGCTTCTTTCTGCTTTTTAAGATCTTCTTCTTCTTTTTCTTTTAACTTTTTAATAATTTGAGCAACAATTTTACGCTGCTCCGTTTCAGAAAGAGCGGCTAAATGCTGCAAACTATCTTGCAATTGTACATTATTTGAATGTATAACAAGTTCATCCAGAACTTCAGAGCGTTTCGCTAATGCTTCATAATTTGGATATTCTTTGTCGATGAGCCCCATAGCTTCTTTATAACACTTTTGAGCTTCTGCATGTTCCATCCTTTCCCAACAAAGACCTCCAAGGCTGAGTAAGGCTACAGCTTTCTCTTTTCCGTTTCGAGTGCTTTTTTCCGAAGCAAGTCGATATTGTTCCATTGCTTTAATTGTATCTTCTTTACTTAAAAAGACATTTCCAATGGCATAATATATTTGATCTAGATAATCTTTGTTTTTCAAATTACGGCTCATTCGTTTCAGCTTGCGTACTACTTTTGAAGCTTGTGAGGCAGACAGTACTTCTGTTTGACGGATACGTGCATTTAGTTCTATGTCGTAGGCCGGACTTTTGCTAATAACTTTACCATATGCTTTATATGCTTCCTCGTTACGTCCTAGCTGTTGATAAATTTGTGCCAAAAGCAGCAACTCACGATCGCGTTGTTTTTTTCGTTTTTCTTTTTGTGCAACTCTTTGCAAAAATGGAATAGCTTCTTCATATCGTCCTTGGCGTAGCAAGTAGTTGCAGAATGAATAATCATATTGTGGCTTATACTTTTTGGGGATACCCTCTGTTTGAATAAGAGTAAGCAAATTTTCAGCATCATAGAACCAATCGAGTTGTGCATAGCAACGCGCCATCCATATACGTGCTAATTGTTGTACGGAAGGAGTTAGATCGTATAAACGTGTGATGTATGAAAATGTCGCAGCTGCTTCAAGGTATTCTCCTTTGTAATATTGCGATTCTCCAAGTTGCATCCATGGACGATAGAGGAATGGGTTGAACTCTTTTTGTTTGTACCAGTTCTTCTTTTTTTCTGAAAGTTTTTTATTGCTTTTTCTAAGTGGCTTTTTTCGAATGGAGTGTTGCTTAATTGCCTTTTCGCTTTTTTCGATAGACCGGTCAAAATTACTACTCCCCTGTCCGACAGTCTTTTTATTACTAATAGGCTCTAGAGGTATTGCTTCTGCATAATAATCTTTATTACTTTTATCGATAGCTTCAAGCCCTTCCTTGTAGGCAACTGAGCCATTGTAGAAAACATTAAAACGAGTAGTAAACGAATGATAGAAACGATTAAAAGTGGTGTTCTTTTTCATTGCGCAACTTTGCAAAAGCCACACAATCATCATCCAAAGAGTGACATAAAACAAACTTTTTCTTTTCATTCTCCTTTTTATAAGCTACTTTGTTAACGTAAAATTCTGCAAAACCTTGCATACCGCATAAATAATAATTGAAAAAAAGATAATGGTAGCACCGGAAGGAACGTTTAAATAGAACGAAGCAATTAATCCGCCAAAACAGCCAATGGCTCCTATAACAATACTGAGAAGAATAGTATGTCGGAAGTTAGAAGTGAACAATAAAGCTGTCATTTGTGGAAGTGTGAGCATTGAAATTGCTAAAACAATGCCAACTAAGCGTAACGTAGCTACTATGGTCAGTGCAATAAAGGCCATTAATAGATATTCAAAAAGGCGTACCGGTAGTCCTTGTGAGCGTGCAAACTCAGCATCAAATGCAATGCTTAATATCATCTCATAAAAAAGAGCAAAAAACACTACTAAAGTAATTGTAAGTCCAGCTAATAACGCAAGATCTTGGTGAACAATCGTAAGGATGTTCCCAAAAAGGTAAGTCGATAAATCGGGCGAAAATCCGGGTGCAAGGAAAGCACAAAGAATGCCAAGTGCCATGCCGAAGGTCCAAAAAACAGCAATAGCAGAATCCTCTCGCATATCGTTGCGTTCACTGAGCCACTGTATACCTAAAGCAGAAGCTAGAGAAAATAGGAGAGTAGTAAGTAGAGGAGATATTCCTGTGAGTAAGCCGATTCCGACACCACCTAATGAAGCATGCGTAATTCCGCCGCTAATAAAAACCAGTCGGCGGGTTACGATATAAGTGCCCATTATTCCACAAGCGATGCTTGCTAATAAACTACCTAATAAGGCGTTTTGAAAGAAAGTATATTGTAATAATTCCACGAATTTGTTTCGTTTTTTTTGATTGTATTGTTTCCCAAAAGAGGTACTCTCTTTTTAGGCTCATAGGGGAGCTTCGATTCTTCTAGTTTTAGGCTTCACCCCTTTCCAGACAGTTGTTGCATCTCGCGTGTTTTTCTAAAAGCTCTTTTTCAGTTCTTTTTTTGCTAACTTTGCTGCAAAACTACAAAAAAACTTGCAAATATCAAAAGAAATCTCTACTTTTGTACTCATAAAACAATAAAACCACTAAAAAAAATGATCGACGTAAACGTGTTAATTGAAGAAGCACAGGACAAGATGGAAATGGCTCTCATGTACCTCGACGAATCTTTAGCTCACATTCGTGCAGGCAAAGCCAATACACGAATTCTTGATGGTATTCGTGTAGATAGCTATGGTGCTATGGTGCCTTTGAGTAATGTGGCGGCTATTTCTACTCCGGATGCTCGTACAATAGCCATTAAGCCTTGGGAGAAATCAATGTTTTCGATTATTGAAAAAGCGATTATTAATTCCGAGGTCGGTATTATGCCCGAGAATAATGGAGAGGTAATCCGTTTGGGAATTCCTCCACTCACAGAAGACCGTCGACGTCAACTTGCTAAACAAGCGAGCCATGATGGGGAGACTGCCAAAATCAGCGTACGTAATGCTCGTCGTGAATGTAATGAGAAGCTAAAGAAGGCCTTGAAAGATGGACTTCCTGAGGATAGTGAAAAGGATGCAGAAGCTAAACTTCAAAAAGTACATGATAAGTATATAAAACGTGTAGAAGAAATGCTTGGTGAGAAGGAAAAAGAAATCATGACCGTTTAATGCGTGGCTTGGTAATCCGTAATACAGGCAGTTGGTATCAAGTTCTTCCCGATGAGGGAGGACCATTGGTCGATTGCAAAATAAAAGGTAACTTCCGTTTAAGAGGTATTCGTAGCACAAACCCGATTGCGGTGGGCGATCGGGTTCAATTGTTGCCAACTTCCGAAGGAACAGCCTTCATTACCGAAATAGAAGAACGCAAAAATTACATTGTTCGCCGTTCTACCAATCTCTCTAAGCAATCTCATATTCTAGCTGCGAATGTCGATCTTTGTTTATTAATCGTTACTGTCGCACGTCCTGCTACCTCAACTACTTTTATTGATCGCTTTCTAGCTTCTGCTGAAGCTTATAATGTTCCGGTTACCCTTCTGTTTAATAAAGTAGACGAATTATCTTCGGATGAGTTACATTATCAGGAAGCTGTGATGCATCTTTATTCTCATATCGGTTATCCTTCTTATGCAGTAAGTGCGCTTCGAGGGGATGGATTAGAAGCTCTTCGAGAGTTATTAACAGGACAGACCATTCTTCTTGCCGGGCATAGTGGGGTAGGCAAGTCCACTTTAATAAATACACTCCTTCCTGATGCCCGTCAGAAGACATCTGCCATTTCAGAATCACATTTGCAAGGCACGCATACTACTACTTTTAGCGAGATGTTTCCAATAGATAGTCAGGGTGGTTACCTTATTGATACTCCGGGAGTTCGTGGTTTTGGTACTTTTGATTTTAAAAAAGAAGAGGTTGGACATTACTTCCGAGAAATATTCGAGACCTCCCATCAATGTCGCTTTTCCGATTGTAGTCATCGGCATGAACCGGGTTGTGCCGTTTGTAAAGCTGTAGAAGCACATCAAATTTCGGAGTCGCGTTATGCCTCTTATCTTTCGATTCTTGAAGATAAAGACGAAGGTAAATATAGAGAGAAACAATAACAGATTAAAAGTCATTATTTTGCATATTTGATTTTTTAATAATAGAATAAATGTGGCAAAGCATACGAATGTAATCGTATCACTTTGCCACTTATTTATTATTTGATGAGATGTATTACCTAATACATGCTTTTCCAAATCCTACTTATTCAGCGGTAGTAGCTTCTTCTACAGCAGGCTCTACATCCTTTATATCCTCTTCATCTGCCTTTACATTGTCAAGATGGAAGAGAATAGAGTCGCTATTCAGTGTGTCGTTTTCAGCAGGTTGATAAGCTGTTTGGCATTTCCAATCGCGATCAATCGGATGTTTTGGTTCTGTAGCAAACTTTCCTCTATATCGTGTTAATCGTTTATCTGCAAGTACTTTTTCCATAAAAAAAGCGAAGATTGGTAGTGCAGTATGCGATCCTTGTCCAAGTGAACCATTACGGAAGTGTACACTGCGATATTCGCCGCCTACCCATGCGCCGGCTACTAGTTTTGGAGTAACTCCTACAAACCAGCAGTCGCTATGTCCCGAAGTTGTACCTGTTTTACCACCGAAGTTAGTGTCATAATTTTGTAAATTATAACTCCAAAGAGCTTGTGAGGTACCCCCCGGCTCTGTCATACCCGCTTGTAACATCTGTTGCATCAAGAAAGCTGACTCATAAGGGATAGCTTGCCTTGGCGCGGGCTTGTGCTCATAAATTACATTACCATCTTTATCTTCTATTTTTAGAACGAAAACTGGGTCGTTAGCCACGCCATCGTCTACTGCTGTACAATATGAATTGATCAACTCCAAAGGCGATACGTCAGAAGAACCTAAGCAAATTGACGGTTGTCGAGCCAATCGCGATTTAATACCCATAGCGTGTGCTGTCTGGATAATATTATTAATTCCAACTTCTTGTCCCACCGCAGCTGCAATGGTATTTACCGATCTTGCCATTGCTGCTTTCAGTGACATGGTAGCTCCAGAGCTTCCTCCGGAAGCATTATGTGGAGCCCAAAAAGTGCCGTCGTTTAATGGCCACGATATATCTTTATCTTGCCATGTGTCACAAGGAGACATTCCTTGATTCATTGCAGTGGTATATACAAACAATTTAAAGGTAGAGCCGGGCTGTCTGCGAGAGCGCACTTTGTCATATTTCCAATGTTCAAAGTCAATATCACCTACCCACGCTTTAATATATCCGGTTTGTGGTTCCATCGCAACAAATCCGGTATGTAGAATATGTTGCATGTAGCGTAATGAGTCGATTGTGCTCATTGTGACTTCCTTTTCACCTTTGTCTAGATCGTAAATTTTCATTGAGTGGGGGAGGTTTAAAAAATAATCGATAGAATCATTTCCTGCCCCAAAGCGTTCGGCCAATATTTTATAATACTCCGTTTGTTGTACGATACGTTCGATAAATGTAGAATCTCCTTCCCACGGATCTTGATTACCCCATTGTTGATTGAATCCACGTTGTACAATGCGCATTTGCTTTTTTACCGCAGCTTCTGCATATTCTTGCATGCGTGTGTCGAGAGTAGTATATATTTTTAACCCATCGCCATAGAGATCTACTTGGTTTTCTTTGCACCAACTGGATAATTCCTCAGCCAAAGCTTCACGGAAATACTGTGCAGTACCATCATAGTTATGGGTTATATTATATTTCAATTTAATAGGACGGTCTTTCAACTCATTATATTGAGCTAGCGAAATACCTTTATGATCGAGTAGATTCTTAAGAACAACATTGCGTCGTTCCAATGCATTTTCAGGATGGCTGCGCGGATTGTAATAAGTTGTTGCTTTTAGTAAACCTACTAATACCGCACATTGATCGATTGTCAAGTCTTTTGGTTCGGCCATATAGTATGTTTTTGCCGCACTCTTAATACCAAATGACGAGCTGCCGAAGTCGACAGTATTTAAATACATCGTTAAGATTTCATCCTTTTTATAGAATATCTCCAATTTAATAGCTGTAATCCATTCTTTCGTTTTTGTAATCAACATACGTAATCCGGGAATGTACCCCATCACACCTCTAGAATACTGGCTTCGCATGTTGAACATGTTTTTCACAAGTTGCTGAGTAATCGTACTAGCACCACGAGCATTACCTCCTGCCATATCTTTTGCAGCAGAGAATAGTCCTTGTACATCTACTCCAAAGTGGCTATAAAATCGTTCATCCTCCGTGCAAATCAATGTCTTAATTAAAATAGGAGGGATTTCTTCGAATTTTACAGGCATACGGTTCTCTCGAAAGAAGTGCCCCAGCACCTTTCCATCAGCGCTATATACAGTAGAAGCCTCCGCTTGTTCAGGATTTGCAATCGCTTGCAATGTGGGCGATTTGCCGAAAAGCCAAAGGAAGTTCATATCCACTGCGCCGAGATAGATAAAGAAGCTGGCAAAGACGGTACCAATAATAATAGCTAACTTTTTATACCATCTACCCGTACGATAAGCTGTTTTGTATTTAATAGCCCATTTTTTGAGCCAAACGAATATTGGGTATAGCAGTTTCGCTAACCGAGTAGGAAGCTTATATGTTTTGCCTTTTATTTTAAATGTTATCTCAGCTTTTTGTTTTTCCATTATTATAAGTTCATTATATGAGGAACAAAGGTATATGATTTTTCTGAAAGTACCAAGTCTTTGTTCGAAATAGTAATATATGTATTATTAAAAATTAGCGATTTGTACTCTCTTGTAATGCCGAAGAATCTTTCTTTCGCTTTTTCCATAGTTGAAAAGAATTGATTACATTCTGCCAGATTACGTAGGTGCCTGGAGCTAGTGAAGTAACAGGAACTAAATAGGTTTGTGCCATCCAGATAGCAAGAAGTGTATTTTTTTGTCCAAGTGCTTGACCTCCACTTATACGATTATCATATACCGTACCAATCTTTTTCCCAAGAGCAAATTGTAATACACAAGTTGCTAATGCAGCTACTGCTAACAGAACCTGCGTTAATGCATTATCTGTATCATGTATCAGTGAGTTGAGAGTAATGCCAGTAACGATAGCTAGCGCCACCGACCAGATATAGAAAGCAGCACCATTCAAATGAAGTAATTTATCGTGTATTCGTGGAGCCCATTCTTTTAATGCCCATGCCAATAGGAAAGGGCATATAAGTAAAGGGAAAACCTTACTAAGAATCGTAATAAAAGCTTGCCAGAAAGTTAATCCATTATGTGGCTCAATTAAAGGGAACAAGATGGGTACTAACATTGCCGTGCCTAGATTGCCTAATAAAGTGTATGAAGTAAGATGTGCAGCAGAGCCTCCTAACTTTTGAGTAATCACTGCAGCAGCAGTAGCAGTGGGACAAATGATGCATACCATTGCACCTTCCGCAACTACTTTGTTAAAAGGAGCAATGAGCAGAAAAATGCCGATAGCTCCGAGCAATTGAATCAGTAATAACCAAAAATGAAGTTTATCCAATTTCAAATCGCGTGGAGCTACCTTACAAAAAGTAAGCAAGAGCATCGTGAAAATCAGATAAGGAGTTAGAAATTGCAGCTTAATAAAGAAAGGATATCCCATTGCCCCGACCGTCATGGCAATCGGCAATGTCCAGTTTTTAAAGAATTTCAGCATTTTATTCTATTTTGGGCACAAAGATACAGCTATATTCTCGAAAAAGGCTTATCTTTGCCCCGTTTTTTAAACACAAAATTCAATTAATTTATTAAAAATGAAAGAAAATTCAAACAATGTGCAACATGCCTCTCGTTGGAGGCAGTTCAGCCATCGCTCGTGGGCAGTTTTTTGCAGCCTGCATCGCGAAGTGAACATTGGGGTACTTGCAGTAGGTATGCTAACCTTTGTGAATCAAGGTGAAGCAGCAGCTCAAGATTCGCCTCAGCAATTTACTCCCTCTGAAGTGCAAGAACTTGATGAGTTGGAAGTAACAGCAAGTCGTGTTCCATTAGCTCTTAGTGAAGCTTCTCGTATCGTAACTGTAATTACTCGTCAAGAGATCCAAGCGGCACCTGCGCAAACCATTACCGATCTCCTAAAGTATGTAGCCAGTATCGACATTCGTCAACGTGGCCCCGGAGGCGTTCAAGCCGATCTATCTATTCGTGGCGGTACAGCCGACCAACTTACCATTCTGCTCAACGGAGCAAATATTTCTAATCCCAATACAGGACATAATGTAGCAGCCTTCCCTGTCGATCTAAACGACATCGAGCGTATCGAAATTCTTGAAGGACCTGCCGCCCGTATCTATGGAACCTCAGCCTTTTCAGGCGCAATCAACATCGTAACAAAAGCCGAAGCAAAAAGTGGTGCCTCTGCACAACTTTCCTCAGGTTCATATGGACTTATAGAAGCTTCCGGTCGTGGAACCTTTTCCACAGAATCTTTCCGTAATCAACTTTCTGCAGGCTATTCGCGTAGCGATGGATATACTGCTGCTTCCGATTACGAAATCGGTCGAGGCTTTTATCAGGGAAGCTATCAACAGGAGCAAATCAACGTACGATGGCAAGCAGGAATCATCAATAAAGATTTTGGAGCGAACACTTTCTATTCGGCGAAGTGGCCCAATCAGTTCGAACACACTCGAAACTATTTTGCATCTGTGCAGGCAGAAACAAAGAATCTTATTCACCTTACTCCAATCATTTATTGGAATCGGGCAGAAGATCGTTTCGAACTTATTCGTGGGCACTCAGAGCGCTCTCCTTATAATTATCATCGTACCGATGTATATGGTCTTAATTTAAATAGCTATTTCACCAATTTACTCGGAAAAACCTCTTTTGGCGCAGAGATGCGTTATGAAGGAATTCTTAGCACGAAACTTGGTGAACTAACCGATAAAACCGTTCCAATCCCTGGTACAGATCTTGTCTACAATCACGAAGCCGATCGCATGATACTTAATTATTATGCAGAGCATGATTTTCAGATCGAAAATTTCTCTATTTCAATTGGCGCTCTTGCTACGCGGAATACAGGCATTGATACTCGTTTTCGCTGGTATCCGGGAATCGATCTATCATACTCATTAACTCCTCATCAGAAGTTTTATGCTTCGTGGAATAAAGCCCTTCGAGTTCCTACTTTTACCGAATTGTGGTATACAACAAATTCCACTCATATTGGTAACCCAAATCTTAAATCCGAAGAAACGCAGAGTTTCGAGTTGGGCTGGAAATATACCTCCTCGTTAGTTCAAGCAACAGTCAGAGGTTATTATCATCGTGGAAAGAACATGATCGACTGGGTAAAGGAAATTGGTAGTACCGAAACCCGTTGGCAATCCGTTAACTATACAAGTCTCGACAATTATGGATTAGAAGGTAACCTAACGCTTCCTCTAGAATCGTTGTGGCCTCAACAGAATATTTTGAAGCGCCTTTCCTTAAGCTATGCTTATATCACTCAAACGACCGATGCCGGTGAGGGTTATATTTCGCAGTACGCTCTCGATTATCTGCGTCACAAATTTGTCGCTCGTCTTTCGCACAAAATCAACCGGAAGCTAGAAGCCGAATGGTCCTATCGTTTGCAAGAACGACGTGGCACTTATTCCGATATATCGGATAAGATTTGCAAATATTCTACCGTCAACTTGCTCGATACAAAACTGACTTGGACAGAACCACATTATACACTGTATGCTGAAGCAACCAATCTGTTTGGTAAAACCTATTATGATTTAGGTAACATTCCGCAGCCAGGATTTATGTTCCGTACCGGAATTCAAGTAAGGTTGTAGCAAATAACTTCTTTACATCATAGGAGGGTAGAAGGCGTTGGGGAAATGTGTAATTGTGAATCCGTTCCCTTCTACTACCAAACTGAGGATGTCAAATCGCACCGAGTGATCCACTTTGTATTGCTGGATGTATGCATTCGCCGCCTTCACTAGGCGGCGAATCTTTTTTGAATCTACAGCCTCTTCCGGTCGACCGAAATCAATACGACTTCGCGTTTTAACCTCCACAATAACTAACTCATCGTCCTCTTGTGCTATGATATCGAGCTCTTTGTGTACATTTCGCCAATTACGTGCCAAAATGGAATATCCCTTTTCCCGAAGATACTCCACCGCAGCCTCTTCCCCACGCCGACCTAAGTCGTTATGTATAGCCATCTTTTAAGTTTTTTGCAAAATTAATAGAATGAGTCGGCTTTTGCAAAAAATAAATTATTAATTTTGCAAAAAAAAGAAACTTATGAACTTGCAGCCCCCTACCGATGCCGACTATATGCAGCATGCTCTTGAAGAAGCACGTATTGCATCTCAAAAAGGAGAAATTCCCATTGGCGCCATTATCGTTTGCAAAGACCGCATCATCGCCCGTGCTCATAACATGACCGAAGCTCTTATCGACGTAACCGCCCATGCCGAGATGCAAGCTCTTACTTCTGCCGCAAATTATTTGGGAGGAAAGTATCTTCAGGACTGTACCCTTTATGTCACCGTAGAACCTTGCACCATGTGTGCCGGTGCTATTGGATGGTCGCAGCTCGGTCGATTGGTCTTTGGTGCTCCCGATGAGAAACGAGGTTATCAACGTCTTGCTCCCAATGCCCTTCATCCTAAAACGCAAGTCGTGCAAGGAATCTTGGCAGATGAATCGATTCAACTTATGCAGCAATTCTTTCAGCAGCGTCGCTAGAAATTAGCCAAACGCTCAAATTATGGTTTAAAAACGGAAAAAGAGTCGGAAGCGCAAAAAAAAGTGTCTAAAAGCTTGCAGAATCCAAAAAAAGCCCTTATCTTTGCACCCGAAATAAGAAACCACAACCTTGGAGAGGTGGCAGAGTGGTCGATTGCGACGGTCTTGAAAACCGTTGTACTGCAAGGTACCCGGGGTTCGAATCCCTGTCTCTCCGCATAAAAAGTGTAAATCAAGTAATTAATTACGAGATTTACACTTTTTTTATATACCATCCCTTTCTGACTTTCTTCAAATTTTTCTTGCTGACGTACGATTTGTTTTTTCGCAACAATCTAAATTATCCTGTCCATTCCTATTTTATGTAGAATTGTTCTGCCCGTTTGTTTATTGACAAAGAGGCCTTGTTTTAACATGCCTATTTATATGTACAGTTCCCTAATGCCGTGTTTTAGATATTGTGATATACATGTTGATTTAAAAATAAATACAAGTGTTTAATATTATTTAAACAAAAAAATTTCACAGTAGTCTAAAATATTGCTATATTTGTATAAATCTACTCTTGCAATTCACTAGTATGTGCTAAAAAAATAATAGTTAGTTATTCTTGCATAAGCTCTTTGACATCATTATTATCTGTATTTGTATTTCACCAGCGCTTTCAGAACTATACAAAAAGAATTCTGCTTTCAAATATTTAGATCGTGCGGTGTCAGCACGATAAACACTGACAAAAATACCATGAAAAAATTTACAATGATTTTATTGGCAATCATCGCACTAGTGACGACTGCTAATGCTCAGTGGGTACTCCAAACTAATCCTCTTGGCTCTGGCGACGCAGCTGCAGTAGGGAAGATCCAGTTTGTAAGCGCAACAGAAGGATGGATAAATGCGTGTAAAACAGGTGCTTTGCTTCATACGGTAAACGGCGGAAATACATGGGATATTGTCACTCCCTATTTAACCGAAGTGAGTGGCTCCATGTCTGATCCTGCCGTCGGGATGAGTTGGACAGATGCCTCACACGGCTGGGCAATGAAAACTTTAGGAAGCTCATGTGCCACTGCTTTTGATGAAATAAATAGTAATGGTGGATTGCTTTATAGTACCAACAACGGTGGCGATTCATGGGGCAGATATGCTTTTCCTACTACTTTTCTTACTACCACCTACATTCCCGCCGATCTAATGGGCACATGGCAATTGCAACAGCTCACAACCAATGACAACAATACCTCTTCCGAATCATCCTGGCAATACGGTACTATCAGTATTGATGCTACCGGAGCAGGAGCCTATTCGCTCACAAAAAATAGTGGCCAAGTTGAAACAGGCTCTGTGCCCCTCGCTGTCTCATCTTGTGGTATTGTGTCGGTAACGGGAGAGGACGATTTTAGTGGTTTTATGAGTAATGATAAGCAGTCAATCATTGTCACAATGAATGGAGGTGACGGGCGTTCTATGATGATTCTGCACAAAGTAAATATAACAACTACATATGCCACAGCTGATTTAATAGGTACTTGGCAAATGCATAGCATTACAGTGCCCAATGGATCAAATGCAAATTCCAATGCAGACTGGACACATGGTTCGTTTACAATCAGTGCATCGGGTGCAGGTGTCGGTACCTCGGTAAGCTCAGGTGGAAACAGCTCGTCTAACAATGCAACTTTTGTTATTACTTCGACCGGTATTGTTACAGTCAATGGAATAGATATACATGGCTTTATGAGCGCCGACAAGCAGACCATTACTTTTGTAATGACTGAAGATGGAGGA
The DNA here is from genome assembly GCA_018054715.1 of Bacteroidaceae bacterium. GTDB lineage: Bacteria > Bacteroidota > Bacteroidia > Bacteroidales > Bacteroidaceae > UBA1794. The sequence continues at coordinate 638 of JAGPIY010000009.1, read as the reverse complement.
TATTCACTGATTGCTTTACAGAAAATAAACACAAGCATCAGCTATACATCCGCTGACCTTACAGGCAAATGGCAAATGCATGCATTAATAACTAGCTCCGAATCCATGATCAGCATGCCGGGTAGCTCATTGTCAAGTTCTCTTGGAGCATGGGCAAAAGGTGTATATTCAGTTAGCATTATGGACAATTCCATTTCAAACATCGTTGTGAACGGCACGGAACAAGACAAACAAGATTTCACACTCAATATTTCCACTTCAGGTGTAATAACAGCCAATGGATATGCGGATGGCTTTATGAGTGCCGACAAACAAACCATTTATTTGACTAAAACGATAATTGAAAATGGTATCACTGGTTATCAATTGATGGTATTACAAAGAGATAAAACCACTAGTGGCGACATGGGGTTGCAAGTGCAATTTGCGGATAATAACAATGGTTGGGCTTCCGTCTTTAATATTTATAATGGAAGTGGACAATTATTTCGCAGTACAAATGGCGGTGCAAGTTGGAGTCAAGTACCTCAAAGCATGTTAGGCTTTTTCCATTTTGTTGATGCTTCAAACGGTTGGATGGTTAGTTCCAGTAGCTCCGTGGATAACATCAACACTATTTACCATACCACAGATGGTGG
>JAGPIY010000114.1 GCA_018054715.1 Bacteroidaceae bacterium | reverse complement strand
TGCAAATTCTTTCCAGCTCTTGCATCCCTTTTCAACCTCAGGACGTCCCATTTGTAAATAATGACAATATGCCACACCCAATGCATCCGTTGCATCCAAGAATTGTCCCATCTCTGATTCGGGAATCGCAAGCATACGCCTCAGCATATCAGCGACTTGTTGTTTCGAGGCAGAGCCACGCCCTGTAATTGCCATCTTAATTTTCAATGGGGCATATTCCGTAATAGGCACATCACGACTCAAAGCTACAGCCATTGCCACACCTTGCGCACGCCCCAATTTCAGCATTGATTGTACATTTTTGCCAAAAAAAGGCGCTTCAATAGCCACTTCGTCAGGTAAGAATCCCTCTATTATACTCAGTAGTCGTTCCTGAATATGTTTCAACTTCAAATAATGATTCGCATATTTTCGCAGATCGATTACCCCCATCGATACCAGTGAAGGGCTTGTGCCTACCACTTTCAGAATCCCATAGCCCATTAAATTAGTGCCGGGGTCAATACCTAGAATAATCTTTTCCTTTACGGGTTGCCGCATTTTTCGATTGTTTTATGCATTTATGCTAAAAAACATGTGCAAAGATAACGCTTTATTTCGAAACAAGCCTTATCTTTGCATCCGAAATCTACAAAATATCCCAAAAGGGGGATTAGCTCATCTGGCTAGAGCGCGACACTGGCAGTGTCGAGGTAATCGGTTCGAGTCCGATATTCTCCACATTACGGTCTGCAAATTGCTAAGTAAGAAGCAATTTGTAGACCGTTTTTAGTTAATTTATAGCCCTCTTATTTAACTAAAATAATAAAAAGAAAATCATCAAAAAGCTTGCTTTTGTGCAAATTAGGTTCTATCTTTGCAGAAACTATTTATAGATTTACCTTTATGAAGTATGAAATGCCCAAACTTCCATATGCCACAAACGCATTGGAACCTGTAATCAGTCAGCAGACTATCGATTTTCACTATGGCAAGCATCTACTTGCATATGTAACGAACTTAAACAATCTTGTTCCAGGTACCTCATTTGAAGAAAAATCTGTAGAAGAGATTGTTTCCACAGCACCCGAAGGCCCTATTTTTAATAATGCGGGGCAAGTGTTGAATCACACTTTGTACTTTCTGCAATTCAGAAAAGCCAATGGCACTGAAGCTGGTCTACCAAGTGAGAAACTAGCTAAAGCGATTGAACGCGACTTCGGTAGCTTCGACACTTTAAAAGAAGAAATGCACAAAGCCTCTGTGGCTCTTTTCGGCTCAGGATGGGTTTGGTTAGCTGCCGATAAAGAAGGCAAATTGCAACTTACAAAAGAGCCCAACGGAAGCAACCCTTTACATAAAGGACTTACTCCTCTACTCGGTTTCGACGTATGGGAACATGCCTATTATCTCGACTATCAAAATCGTCGTGCCGATCATCTAACTGCCCTATGGAGCATTATCGATTGGAAAATAGTGAGCCAACGTTACTAATCAACTCTTTTTAAGTCCGATTAGTTGCGGATTCTAAAAAAACACGATATATTTGCAGGAGCGTTTTCTCGATAAAAGAAGACGCTCCTTTTAATTTCAAAAGAATTCCGTTTCATAAAGAACAAGAATATATGGCACTATCTACTCATCAAAAACCCAGTAATTTGTCACTTGAAGAATGGCAAATCGCCTTACGTCACACCGCAGCTGCAAAAGCATGGTTCACTATTGTACCACAAGAGGCAACTATTAGTCCGGGTGACTTTTCGGTGAGTAACCGTATTGCAGGAAGCCATTATAAAGTAGTTTATCGTGGAGAGTCAAATCCATGGAATTATTGTTCATGCCTCGATTTCAAGACAAGTCAGCTAGGCACTTGCAAGCACCTCGAAGCAGTAAAAATATGGCTTGCCGAACATCCCGATCAGAGTACATATCTAGCTCATCCCGAATATTTGGAACCCCCATATACTTCCGTATACCTTTCTTACAAAGGAGAACGGAAAGTTCGTATTCGTTTTGGCAGCTCTGTAGAAAAAGAGTTACAAGGTCTATCGTCTACCTATTTCGATGCAGAAGGAGTACTGCGCCCAGAGTGTCTTTATACCATCTCAAACTTTCTGCAACAAGCTGCTCAACTTAGCCCGTCTTTTCGTTGCTACCCCGATGCGCTCAACTTCATCCTTGAGCATCGTGAATTCAAGCAGCGTGAAAAACAAGCCGAACATATCCTCGATCATGGCGATCTTGACCACTTAGTGCGTGTGCCACTCTACCCTTATCAAAAAGAAGGTATTCTATTTGCTTTTCGAGCCGGGCGAAGTATCCTTGCCGATGAAATGGGATTAGGAAAAACTATTCAGGCTATAGGCACAGCAGAACTCTTAAAGCGTCAACGGCTTGCCACTAGCGTACTTATCCTCTGCCCTACATCCTTAAAGTATCAATGGAAGCACGAAATAGAGCGTTTCACCGGACGAGAAGCCATTCTCATAGAAGGCAATCCTCTTCAACGAAAAGAAGCTTACCAGGCCGAAGCTTTCTACAAGATACTTTCGTACAATACCCTGTCGAACGACATTAAAACCAATTCGATACAAGCCGACTTCCTCATCATGGATGAAGCACAACGTCTTAAAAACTGGCATACTCAAATCGCCCAAGCTGCGCGTCGTGTGAACTCTAGCTACACCTTAATTCTTTCAGGAACACCCCTACAGAACAAGCTCGACGAACTATACGCGATTGTACAATTTGTCGATCAATATCGCCTCGGCCCTTATTATAAATTTGTGCACGAAACCACACAAACAAATGAAAGTGGACAAATTACAGGCTATCAGCACTTACATCTCATTGCAGAAAAGCTACGCCCCATTCTACTACGCCGCCGACGTCACGAAGTAGCAGTCCAACTCCCCGCACGTACCGATAAGCTCCTATTAGTACCAATGACTGAGCCACAACGCCTCATCCACGATGAGCAACAAAGCATTGTAGCAGGACTTGTACATAAATGGCAGAAGCTACGTTTCCTTTCGGAAAAAGATCGTAATAGGTTGTTGATGGCTCTCTCGCAAATGCGTATGGTATGCGATAGTACCTATATATTAGATCAGGAAACCCGACACGATACAAAAGTGACCGAATTACTCAGTATCCTAACTAGCGTTTACGAAAGTGGCGATGAAAAAGTCGTTGTATTCAGCCAATGGGAACGCATGACTCGTATCGTTGGACAAGAGCTCGACCGCATTGGCATTGCATACGCTTATCTAAACGGAAGCATTCCTTCTGCAAAACGCAACGAACTAATTGAACGTTTTGTTAGTGACCCGGAATGTCGTGTCTTTCTTTCTACCGATACCGGATCTACAGGGCTCAACCTGCAATGTGCTTCTATTCTAGTCAACCTCGATTTACCTTGGAACCCTGCAACCTTAGAACAACGAATTTCACGCATCTATCGCATCGGCCAAGATACTAATGTGCAAATTATTACCTTTGTTGCGCAACATACCCTCGAAGAGCGTATGCGCTCCACTCTACTCTTCAAATCATCTCTCTTCGAAGGAGTGCTTGATGGAGGTAGTGATCAGGTCTTCATGGAATCGGGCAAATTCGAAGCTTTGATGGATCGCATAAGTCAACTAACACCAACAGTACCGGAAGTCGATAAAACATCTATTGTAGAGTCCTTACAAGGCAACCTCTTTACAGCTCTTTTTGAAGAAGAGAGCGAAAGTGAACGTCCTAAATCGACTATCACAAAAGAGGTCACTTCGACAGAGAAAACTAACACAAACCAGTCCGTTACACACGAAGCATTGCTGCGACAAGGCCTTGAGTTGATTACTCAACTTACCACGAAACTTTCAGTTCAAGAGTGCAAACAGCTAAGTGACTTTCTCGTCACATTAGCTAAAGCCATAAAGAAATAATAAGCATGTTTACGAGAATAGTTCGGACTCAATATGTTCATTCAAGTTCGAAGGCGTAAAAGGAATTCTAAACCAAAAACGAGAGCCCACTCCCAGTTTCGACTCCACTCCAATTGTTCCACCTAAATGCTGCACAATATTTTGAGAGATCGATAAGCCCAACCCTGTACCTTGTACAAAGTCGTTCAATTTAGAGAAGCGATGAAATACTTGTTCCAGTTTATCCGCAGGAATACCACTTCCCGAATCTTTCACCCACACTTCCACCTGAGTCTCGAGCGCCGTAAAACCTATTTCAATAAAACCTTTGTCGGTAAATTTAACCGCATTACCTACAAAATTAGTAAGTACCTGCATCAATCGAGACATATCCGAATCGACTAAAAGATTTTCTATTATAGGCGAATAACGAAGTTCCACCTCCTCCTTCATCCGCAAAGAGAATTGATAATAAACCGACTTGCACATCTCACAAAGATCAAACGGCGCATAGTGAAAGCGCATATTTCCCGATTCAATTTTCGAGATATCCAAGATGTCCGAAACTAAGTTCAACAGGATTTCAGCATTACAATTAATATTCTCCTCAAAAAGTTTACATTCTTCCTCTGTTTCCGCACTACTAATAAGTGATGAAAATCCCACAATAGCATTTAGCGGAGTACGTATCTCATGGCTCATATTAGCCAAAAAAGTCGATTTCAAACGATTTGACTCCTCCGCTTTCTCCCGTAAAAGGTTCAAATCATCCATCATCGTATGCCATCTACTATTGTCACGACTCAGTCCTGTATAACTGATAATTCGTCCTTTTTCATCGCGTTGGAAAGGTGCCACGTTTAAAGTAATCCACAGATACGATGATGAAAGAGCGGCCTTCACTCGAAATTCCACACTCTGCATTTCATCAACTCTTGCATTCATCTTATTCGACAGCGATCTGATAGCCTCTAAATCCTCCGGATGCACCATTGGCCAGAACTCTTCCAGTCGCATCGGAAAAGATCTGTTAAAGAAGTCTCCATCATACCTCGAGTGAAGAGTCTGAGTTTCCACTACATAATCCCATTGCATCATCTGACTCGCCTTCAGCGCAAAGTCAGTCTTTATCAAAGAATCTTCCAAGCGCTTTTTGGTCTGACTACAAAGAGTTACGTCTTTATGCGTACCTATTAAATGAGTAATCACGCCTTCTTCCTTCACAGCAATAATCGTCTGCTCAATATACAAAATTTGGTTACTATTTTGATGAATACAGCGAAATACTTCAAATGTTTTCTCCACCTTCGCATTTTTCAAGTCTAAAAGGTTGTGCTCAAGAGTTGGTATATCGTCAGGATGAAATATTTTTTTATATTCATCAAACGAACATCCTTCCCAAAATAAATTTCTTCCATGTAAGCTTGAAAACCTGTCTTTAGTAATATTGTACATCCAAATAGCAAGTCCGCCTCCATCAATGGCCAATTCTATTTCCCGATAACTATTTTTCAACTTTCGCGTAGCTCTTCGTACCTGTCTACGCAGCACCATCAAAAAGCCGAAAAGCACCGTTACCACAATCAACAATAACGACAAAAACAAAAGAACCTGCTCATAATCAGCCTTTTCATATACACCAAACCACTTGTCGTAAATCCTATCGTACGCACCATTGAGCTTCAACTTATGCAGCCCCATATTCAGTTGCTTAAGTAACTCATCGTTATCCATGTTCACTACCATCGAATATCGTAGTGGCTCCATATGAATGGCAGTCATCTCTAAATTATGAATACCATCCTTATGAATATAATATGAAGCTATAAAATTATTGCAGATTAAAGCATCTCCTTCACCTTGGGAGAGCCTTACAAGCCCCTCTTCAACACTTGCCACCTTTACTATTTTATTACTAAGTTTGGTTTTCAACAAGAGTTCATGTGCCTGGGCTCGATCCTGTACTATAATTTGTTTTCCACGAAGTTGCTCCAAAGAATCTATATTTCCTCCTTTTCGGTAAACTATATTCTGAAAAATAAAATTATGCGGCATTCCAAATTTTGCAAAACTAGCGCGATCGGGCGAATACACCATACCTATTGCTGCATCAATTTGCTTCGTTTTCAATCCCTCAACCACCTTGTTCCAATCATCCAGTTCCAGCTTATATTGAAGGCCCTGCTCTTCCATAACAGCCTTAAGTAGCTCCACATTAAATCCATCCGGTTGTCCACGCCGATTGATAAATTCAAAAGGAGGATACGCACGATCTCCTTTTATTAGGAATATTTTTTTTAGATTGGGGGTGATTTTTACAGGATGGTCACTACTTGCAGAAACACAAAGTGCAACCAAAATAGAGAAGATACAGAAAGCTCCTCTTAATATATTTTTCATAGTCATCTTATCTTTTCATCCTCTGATAA
>JAGPIY010000113.1 GCA_018054715.1 Bacteroidaceae bacterium | reverse complement strand
GCTTTTATGGGAGGAGATATACAAGACTGCATTGACCATCTCATTGTGGCAGAAAATGCAGAACGCCTAAAAGAGTCAGAACTCTAACAGTAGAAATACCCTTTTACTCATTTTTTTAATTAAAGAACATGACCCGTCAAGAACTTTTTGAGAACATAAAGAAGAAACAATCTTTCCTCTGCGTAGGATTAGACACCGATATTAAAAAGATCCCCGCACATCTTCTTAAAGAAGAAGATCCTATTTTCGCTTTCAATAAAGCCATTATTGAGGCAACTGCCGATCTGTGCATTGCTTATAAACCCAATCTCGCTTTCTATGAATGCATGGGAGTAAAAGGATGGATCTCGTTCGAAAAGACCGTCAACTACATCCGCCAGAATTACCCCGACCAGTTCATCATCGCCGATGCAAAACGCGGAGACATTGGTAACACCTCTGCCATGTACGCACGTACCTTCTTCGAAGAGCTCGATTTAGACAGCGTAACAGTAGCCCCTTATATGGGTGAAGACAGCGTAACCCCTTTCTTAACCTACAAAGATAAATGGGTCATCCTATTAGCGCTTACTTCCAACAAAGGTTCTCACGATTTTCAGCTCACGTCCGATGCTGAAGGAGAACGTCTCTTTGAGAAAGTATTACGTAAATCACAAGAATGGGGTAACGAAGAACAGCTAATGTATGTAGTGGGCGCTACACAAGGAAAGATGTTCACCGACATTCGCAAAGTCGTTCCTCAGCACTTTCTACTCGTCCCCGGCGTTGGAGCGCAAGGCGGCTCACTCGAAGAAGTCTGCAAATATGGTATGAATAGCCAATGTGGACTCATTGTAAACTCGTCGCGTGGCATTATTTATGCCGATTCCGGTGAACAATTTGCAACCGCAGCGCATGCCGCAGCCAAAGAAGTACAACAAGCGATGGCTGAGCAGCTAAAAGCCATCCTATAAAACGTTTGAAAGGTTTATCCTCTTCAAAACTTCGATAAAATGAACGTAGCAAATAAACGAAAAATCATCAACGATCCCGTATTCGGATTTATCCATATCCCTAACGGGGTGCTCTATGCCCTTGTACGGCACCCTTTGCTACAACGCCTTTCGCGCATCAAACAATTGGGCCTGTCGTCTGCAGTATATCCCGGTGCACAACACACACGCTTCCAACATTCATTAGGTGCTTATTACCTTATGAGTGAAGCGCTTACATCACTCTCTGCAAAGGGGAATGAAATAACTTCGGAAGAAGCAACCGCTGTAGAAGCAGCTATCTTGATGCACGATTTGGGACACGGACCTTTTTCGCATGTGTTAGAAGACACTCTTATTCAAGGAGTCTCGCACGAAGAAATTTCGCTGCTGCTAATGGAGCAGATCAACAAAGATCTTTCGGGAGCACTCGACTTAGCCATTCAAATCTTTAAAGATGAATATCCCAAACGCTTCCTTCACCAACTAGTAAGTGGTCAACTAGATGTCGATCGTCTCGACTACCTACGCCGTGACAGCTTCTACACCGGAGTTGTTGAAGGTAACATCGGTTCGGCACGCATCATCAAGATGCTCGACGTAAAAGAAGACCATCTCGTAGTCGAAGCAAAAGGCATTTATTCGATAGAGAACTTTCTAACAGCTCGTCGACTGATGTATTGGCAGGTATACCTGCATAAAACGTCAGTAGCCTGCGAACAAATGCTCATTCATGTATTAAACAGAGCAAAAGAGCTAATCAAACAAGGAGAATCTCTTTTTGCAGCACCTGCTTTTAACTTCTTTCTCCACCAAGAAATCGACCGTACTCGTTTCTTTAACGACCCGGAATGTTTAGCACAATTTATCCGTTTGGACGACAGTGACATCTGGAGCGCTTTAAAAGAATGGGCCAATCATCCGGATACCATTCTTCGAATATTAAGTGAAGGCATCATCAACCGCAAGATTTTTAAAGTCGAAGTAACAGAAGAACCTGCCAGTGCACAGCGAATAGCACAATTGCAAGAACAGATTTGCGAAAGATTCGGAGTAACGAAAACAGAATCCTCTTACTTTTATGCCATTCCCAGTATCGAGAAAAACATGTACAACCCCATCGACGATAGTATTGACATTTTATATGCCGACGGCTCTACACGCGATATTGCAGAAGCCTCGGACATGCTAAACATACAACTATTGAAGAAGAAAGTGCGGAAATATTATCTTTGCTATCAAAGAATGGAATAATTTCCACTCGAAATAGCATAGAATCAAAAATAAGTTCGTATTTTTGCATTTCAACAACAACTATTGACAAGAAAAATAGATATGGAATTTACCGCGAAACTCATAGCAAGCTATTTACAAGGCGAGATAGTAGGCAACGAAAACGCCACTGTAAACACCTTTGCAAAAATAGAAGAGGGTGCCTCTGGTGCAATCTCTTTTCTATCTAATCCTAAATATACGCATTATCTTTACACTACTCAATCGACGATTGTACTCGTCAACAAAGATATTGAATTAGAACAAGAAGTGTCTGCCACACTAATTAAAGTAGATAATGCTTATGAAGCACTTGCCAAATTACTAAATCTCTACGAAGAAAGTAAGCCGCAGAAGAAAGGCATTAGCACTATGGCTTATATCGATCCAACAGCAAAATTAGGAAAAGATGTTTACATTGCTCCTTTCGCATATATTGGCGAAGGAGTAAGTGTTGGTGAGAATACAAAGATCTACCCTCATACAATAGTCTGCGATGGAGCCACAATAGGAGATAATTGCATTCTTTATCCGAATGTAACGGTATATCATGATTGCCGGATCGGTGCTCAATGTATCCTGCACTCGGGATCGGTAATTGGTGCTGATGGATTTGGCCATGCCCCTACTCCCACCGGCTACGATAAGATCCCGCAAATTGGAATCGTAATTCTAGAAGACCGCGTAGAAGTAGGAGCTAATACGTGTATAGATCGTGCCACAATGGGAGCTACAATTATCCATACAGGAGTAAAACTTGACAATTTGATTCAAATTGCACACAACGACAAAATCGGTGCACATACTGTAATGGCTGCCCAATGTGGGGTTGCCGGATCTACAGAAATCGGTGAATGGTGCATGGTAGGAGGCCAAGTAGGTTTTGCAGGACATATTAAAATCTGCGATCATACAAGCATTGGAGCACAATCCGGAGTTCCTAAAAGCATCACTCAGCCCAATCAAGCAATTATGGGCTCGCCATCCTTTGAAGGCAAACAATTTGCAAAGTCATCTGCAGTTTTCAAGAAATTGCCTGAGATGTACAGCGAACTGGCCTCGTTAAAAAGAGAACTAGATGCCCTAAAAGAAAAGCTTAGGAAATAAAAGCTACTTCGTCATTGAAATAAGAAAAAATAAAAAAACAAATATGTTGAAACAACAGACTTTGAAAGAAAGCTTTTCACTTAGTGGTAAAGGCCTTCATACAGGACTCAGTCTCACTGTAACATTCAATCCGGCTCCCGAAAATCATGGGTACAAAATTCAGCGTACAGACCTTGAGGAACAACCTATTATTGAGGCAGTTGCTGATCATGTAAAAGAGACCACTCGTGGTACCGTTCTTGTAAAAGAGAACGTAAAAGTCAGCACTATAGAACATGGAATGGCAGCTCTTTACGCATTAGGTATCGATAATTGCCTGATTCAAGTAAACGGACCTGAATTCCCTATTCTCGATGGAAGTGCAAAATATTATGTAGAAAATATTGAGCGTGTAGGAATTGAAGAACAAAATGCGCCTAAAGATTTTTATATCATCCGCAAAAAGATAGAATTCCGCGATGAAGCAAGCGGTTCACATATCATAGTGCTACCCGATGATCGCTTCAGTGTAGACGTACTCGTTTCATACGATGGATCGACTGTGATTCCGAATCAATTTGCCTCACTCGAGCACATGGACGATTTCAAAAAAGAAATCAGCGAAGCACGTACTTTCTGCTTTGTACGTGAAATAGAACCTATGCTTAGTGCCGGACTTATAAAAGGAGGAGACTTAGATAACGCAATCGTCATTTACGAGCGTAAGCTCCCTCAAGAAAAAATAGATAGCCTCTGCAACGTTTTAGGAGTATCGCCCATAGATGCAGAAGAATTAGGCTATTTGCAACATAAGCCCCTCGTTTGGGACAATGAACCGGCACGTCATAAATTGCTTGACATCATTGGCGATTTAGCCCTCATCGGGAAACCTATTCAAGGTCGTATTATTGCCACCCGCCCCGGTCATACAATCAACAATCAATTTGCACGTACCATGCGTAAAGAAATTCGCATGCACGAAGTACAAGCCCCTATATACGACTGTAACGAAGCACCGATCATGGACATCAACCGTATCCGTGAACTTCTTCCACATCGCTATCCGTTTTTATTGGTCGATAAAATTATCGAAGTAGGTGCAACTCACATTGTAGGAGTAAAGAACGTGTCAGTAAACGAGCCATTCTTCCAAGGACACTTTCCTCAAGAACCTGTAATGCCGGGAGTATTACTAGTAGAAGCACAAGCACAAGTGGGTGGACTTCTCGTACTCAACTCAGTAGATGAGCCTGAACGTTACTCTACTTACTTCATGAAAATAGATGGCGTAAAATTCCGACAGAAAGTAGTGCCGGGTGATACACTCTTGTTCCGTCTTGAGTTAATAGGCCCTATTCGACGTGGCATTTCAACCATGAAAGGCTACGTATTTGTAGGTGACAAGATAGTCTGCGAAGCCGAATTCATGGCACAAATTGTAAAAAACAAATAATTAAAAGAATCGTTTATGATTAGTCCATTAGCATATGTCGACTCCGAAGCAAAAATCGGCGAGAATGTAGAAATAGCCCCTTTCGTTTTTATCGACAAAAATGTAATCATAGGGAACAACAATAAAATAATGTCAGGTGTAACGATCCTTTCAGGATCACGCATTGGCAATGGGAATGAAATCTTTCCCGGCGCCGTAATCGGTGCGATACCACAAGATCTTAAGTTTCAAGGTGAAGATACTATTGTTGAAATAGGCGATAACAATAAAATCCGTGAGAATGTAACCATAAACCGCGGAACCTCGTCAAAAGGGAAAACAGTAGTGGGTAATGGGAACCTGCTTATGGAAACAGTGCACGTAGCACACGATGCCATCGTAGGTAACAATTGCATCATCGGCAATGGAACAAAAATGGCAGGTGAGATTATCATTGACGACTTTGCAATTATCAGTGCAAATGTGTTGATGCATCAATTCTGTCACGTAGGAAGTTTCGTGATGATACAAGGCGGAAGTCGCTTCAGCAAAGACGTTCCTCCTTTTATTATTGCAGGCCGTGAGCCCATTTCTTATGCAGGACTCAACCTTGTAGGATTACGCCGTCATGGATTCTCCAACGAACTTATTGAGAACATACACAATGCCTATCGAATCATTTACCAAAGTGGACTCAACACCACGAATGCAATTGAAAAAGTAAGAGAAGAAGTTCCAATGAGCTCTGAGATTGAATATATCATAGAATTTATTGCATCTTCACAACGCGGCATTATTCCTTTTACTACTAAATAAAAAGTTATGGTTTATCGATTTATACTTATCAATGACGAAGTGGAAGATTTCTTACGGGAAATCCAGATTGACGCAGAATCGAGTTTTCTCGATTTTCACCACGCCATTCTAGAAAGCGTAAACTTCCCCGACAACCAAATGACTTCCTTCTTCCTTTGTGAAGATAACTGGGAGAAAACAACAGAAATCACACTCGAAGATATGGATTTGAGTAGTGAGGAAGACAATTATGTGATGGAAAAGACACCACTAAACGAGTTAGTGGAAGACGAGCAACAAAAGCTAGTTTACGTATTCGACCCACTCACCGAACGTTGCTTCTTCATTGAACTAGTTGAAATAATTTGTGGTAAAGATCTCATTATGCCCAAATGCACTCAAAGCAAAGGAAAAGCTCCGGCACAGAGCGTTGATTTAGATGATTTCACGGCAAAGCTCGACCTTCACGAAGATCTTGGCGAGAATTTCTATGGAGACGAAAGCTACAACGCGGATGATTTCGATCCGGAAGGTTTCGACATTGCCGACGAAAGTACCTTATTGAATCACTAGCAGTCCGAACCCGTTAGGAACTTCTCGGATGAAAACACTTATAATCGTTTTAGGTCCCACCGGAGTGGGAAAAACAGAACTTAGTCTCCGTATTGCAGAATCACTGCATACGGAGATTCTTTCTGCCGACTCGCGCCAACTCTACCGCGATCTGCCTATCGGTACAGCAGCACCCACAGCAGCACAGCTAGCACGCA
>JAGPIY010000112.1 GCA_018054715.1 Bacteroidaceae bacterium | reverse complement strand
ATTGAGCATAATCGTCATGAGTTTCTAGCGCAAACGGGATTGAATATTGCGCAACTCCATGCAGAGGGAGTGGATCCGGTAGTGGCGCGACTGCAGATGGCTTTTAAAACTCCTTTACAGAGTGGCGATACTTTTGTTAGTCGATTGGCCCTCAAGAAAGAGGGCATTCGCTATCTCTTTATTCAAGATATTTATCGGAAGTGCGACGAGAAGTTGGTGCTTAAAGCGGTTGTGGATGCAGTATGCAGGGTGAATGGCCGTTTGGGCGTTTCAGAACGTTTCGACCAGGCTTTTACACCTTTCCTTGAAGATGAATAATGAGGAGGAGATAATAGCTACGATGGCGCTTACCCATATTGCAGGGGTGGGGGCTATTACGGCGCATCGATTATTGACGGAGTTTGGTAGCGCGCGGGAGATTTTTGCCCATCCGCACGATTTTCTTGAGGTAATGCCTACTGCTACTCCGCGGCTTGCTGAATTGCTTACACATTCTGCTGAGGCTTTCTCTTGGGCGGAGAAAGAGTATGCTTTTGCGGAAAAAGGAGGTATTTCTTGTCTATCGTATTTTCACCCGAATTATCCTTCACGCTTGCGACAGTGTGAAGATGCTCCTGCAATGCTTTATTTTCGCGGAAAGGGTGATTTAAATGCCTTGAAGTTGATTAGTATTGTGGGTACGCGTAAGGCTACGCAGTATGGCCGTGAACTATGTGAGGATTTTGTGGCTCATTTGATGGAATTATATCCTGATCTTATTGTGGTGAGTGGTTTAGCTTATGGCATTGATATATGTGCGCATCGTGCGGTACTTCAACGAAGTGGATCAACGGTTGCTGTGCTGGCGCATGGGCTCGATCGAATTTATCCTTTGACGCATCGAAATACGGCCATACAGCTTTTGGAAAATGGGGGATTGCTTACGGAGTTTCCTTCCGGAACGAATCCTGATCGACCTAACTTTGTGCAACGCAATCGTATTGTGGCGGGGATGACGGATGCGACTTTGGTTATTGAGTCTGCGACGAAGGGAGGCTCTTTGATTACAGCGGAACTGGCACAGAGCTATGGACGCGATTGTTTTGCCTTTCCGGGAAGAGTGGGCGATGTGCAGTCGGAAGGTTGTAATCGCTTGATTGCTTCGAATGCAGCGCAATTGCTGACTTCTGCTAAAGATTTTGCATTGGCTATGGGCTGGGAGTTACCAAGTAAGAATCTATCAGATGCTGCGGTGCAAGGGGAGCTTTTCGATGATTTGACTCCTGATGAGCAGCAGATTGTATCCCTATTGACAGCGCGTGGCGATTTACAATTGAATATTTTAGTGGCGGAAATAAATTTACCGGTATATCGGTTGAGTGCAATTCTTTTGGATCTGGAAATGAAAGGAGTTGTGAAACCTTTGCAAGGGGCGATGTATCATCTTTTACGGCATTAGTTGTGGCTCTTTGTTTATAGAATCTTTAATTGCGACCTTTAATGGCAAATGTATGTTAAAGAACACAATTTTGTAGCGAAAATATTTGGAGCTTAAAAAAAAAGCTGTACCTTTGCAGAAGTTTTTCATGGTATTAGATTTTAAGGTTTGAAGATTGAGCTGTCGTGATGACAGTTCATCTTTTTTTTACCCCCTTGAGGCTCTTTTTAAAGTGCTCTCAAGGGGGTAAAAAATAGGGGGCTCGCTAGCCCCCAACCTTTGTTAACCTTAAATCTAATACTATGAAAAAAATCACTTCACAAAGATAGCGCTCTTTAATGAAAGGAACAAATCTTTATGGAAGAATGCCTCTTTATTTATAAATATTTTACTAAGCCTTTTCTGCTTCTTCGATTGTTTTCACATAAAAAAGCGGATGTGAATAAATGCTCTTGAATTCGTGTTTCTTCTTTTTGGAGGAGACGAAAAGAAGAAGGGTAGCACTCTAAAATTAGAATGTTACCCTTCTTGAAAGTATAAAAGAGACTGACTTAGTCGGCCAATTTTGCTTTAATGAATTCGCGGTTCAAACGAGCTATGTTTGAAATGCTAATGTTCTTTGGGCATTCTGCTTCGCATGCACGAGTGTTGGTGCAGTTACCAAATCCTAGTTCGTCCATTTTGCTTAGCATCGCTTTTGCACGGCGCGCAGCTTCTGCCTTTCCTTGAGGAAGAATAGCTAGCTGACTTACTTTTGCTGAAACGAAAAGCATGGCAGAACCATTCTTACAAGCTGCTACGCAGGCTCCACAACCGATACAGCTAGCAGCGTCCATTGCCTCATCTGCAATCTTTTTTGAGATGAGGATGCTGTTGGCATCTTGAGGAGCACCGGTGTTTACACTTACGTAACCACCTGCTTGCATGATTTTGTCATATGCGGAACGATCGACCATCAAGTCGCGGATTACAGGGAATCCTGCTGAACGCCAAGGCTCTACTGTGATGGTGTCTCCATCGTTGAAGCGACGAAGATACATCTGGCAAGTAGTTGCACCGGTAGCAGGACCGTGAGCGTGACCATTGATGTATAGTGAACACATACCGCAAATTCCTTCGCGGCAGTCGTGGTCGAACACGATGGGCTCTTGGCCATTGCTAACCAATTGCTCGTTAAGAATGTCGAGGGTCTCTAGAAATGAAGTATCTGTTGGGATATCATTCATTTGATAAGATTCGAAAGCACCTTTTTCTTTTGGGCCTCTCTGGCGCCAAACTTTCAGCGTGAAACTTATATTTTTCTCCATTGTTTTTTAAGCTTTATAGTTACGGGTTTGAACTTTTACGAACTCATAGTTCAGTTCTTCTTTTAGCAGTTCGGGCGCTACATCGTCACCTTTGTAGTTCCAACATGATACGTACGAGAAATTTGCATCGTCACGTTTTGCTTCGCCTTCTTCTGTTTGGTGTTCTTCGCGGAAGTGTCCACCACATGATTCTTCGCGATTAAGCGCATCGTATGCCATTAGATAACCCATTTCGAAGAAGTCAGCTAAACGGAGCGCTTTTTCCAATTCTACGTTAAGGTCTTCTGCCTTTCCGGGGATAAATACGTTGCTCCAGAACTCTTTCTTAAGGGCTTTCATGAGTTTCAAACCTTCTTCAAGACCAGCTTTAGTGCGACCCATGCCGACATGTTCCCACATAATTAGACCTAGTTCTTTGTGAATAGAATCTACAGAACGTTTTCCTTGAATGCTCATTAGTTTCTGAATCTTTTCGCTGATCTCTTTCTCTGCTTCTGCGAACTCTGGAAGATCGATAGAGAAACGAGGTACGGTGATTTGGTCAGAAAGGTAATTTTGAATGGTGTAGGGCAGTACGAAATATCCGTCTGCTAAACCTTGCATAAGAGCGGAAGCTCCGAGGCGGTTGGCACCATGGTCTGAGAAGTTTGCTTCACCAATGGCGAACAAACCTTTAATAGAGGTCATCAATTCGTAGTCAACCCAGATACCACCCATTGTATAGTGGATTGCAGGGAAGATCATCATTGGGGTCTCGTATGGACTTTCGTCGGTGATTTCTTCATACATGTCGAAGAGGTTGCCGTAACGTTGTCCTACTACGTCTGCACCAAGGCGATTGATAGCTTCTGAGAAATCGAGGAATACAGCTAGACCGGTATTGTTTACACCATAACCTTTGTCGCAACGCTCTTTGGCTGCACGTGAGGCAACGTCACGAGGTACGAGGTTACCGAAGGCTGGATAACGACGCTCCAAATAGTAGTCGCGATCTTCTTCGGGAATATCTTTACCTTTAATTTTGCCGGCTTGCAATGCTTGTGCATCTTCTAGCTTTTTAGGAACCCAGATACGTCCGTCATTTCGAAGCGACTCTGACATAAGTGTTAACTTCGACTGTTTGTCGCCGTGTACTGGAATACAGGTTGGGTGAATTTGTACGTAGGCAGGGTTTGAGAAATAAGCTCCTTTTTTGTAGCATTCAATAGCTGCTGAGCAGTTTGAACCCATTGCATTAGTAGAAAGGAAATAGGTGTTACCGTATCCTCCGGTGCCGATTACTACAGCATGTGCTGCAAATCGTTCCAATTTACCGGTAACCAGGTTACGAGCGATGATGCCGCGTGCACGACCGTCTACAAGTACTACGTCGAGCATCTCATAACGAGTATAGAGCTTTACGGTTCCTTTGTTTACCTGACGGCTAAGTGCTGAGTAGGCTCCTAAAAGAAGTTGTTGACCGGTTTGGCCTTTAGCGTAGAATGTGCGGCTTACTTGTGCTCCACCGAATGAACGGTTGTCGAGTGTACCACCGTAGTCACGTGCAAAAGGTACGCCTTGAGCTACGCATTGGTCGATAATGCTGTTTGCTACCTCTGCTAAACGATGTACGTTTGATTCGCGTGCGCGGTAGTCGCCACCTTTAATTGTGTCATAGAACAAACGATATACGGAGTCACCGTCGTTCTGATAGTTTTTAGCTGCATTGATACCTCCTTGTGCGGCAATAGAGTGCGCACGGCGTGGAGAATCTTGAATACAGAAGTTTAATACACGGAATCCCATTTCGCCAAGTGAAGCAGCGGCTGAAGCGCCTGCAAGACCTGTTCCTACTACGATGATGTCAAGGCGACGTTTGTTAGCAGGGTTCACCAATTTTTGGTGGGCTTTATAGTTCGTCCATTTTTCGGCCAATTGGCCTTCAGGAATCTTTGAATCTATCTTAGTCATAATGATTGTTTTTCAAGAACATGAATTGTTTACTGCTTAAAGACCACATGTAGCACCGCCGCATAGGCTGATTGCATAGAAGTAGATGGCAGTTATGGCGAAACCAATTAGTACGATAGTAGCCCATACGTTGCCAATTAATTTCCAACGGTTGAACCAAATCTTATTGTTGAAACCTATGGTCTGAAGTGCAGACCAGAAGCCGTGTGTGAGGTGAAACCAGATGGCTACGAACCAAACGAGATAAAGAACTACCATCAGTGGGTTACTGAAAGTTTCTTTAATTAGGTCTACACCACTTTCTGGTGTTTTACCTAACAATTCAGGTAGTTGCATTTCTGCCCAGAACTGTGTGAGGTGGATGGCAAAAAATAAAATGACAATGAGTCCTAGCACTAGCATGTTTTGGGAAGCCCATTCTACCGATTTGGGTTTCACTGTTACTGCATAGCTCTCATTGCCTCGTGCACGACGATTTTGTGCCGTAAGGATGAATGCATATACGATGTGCACAACAAATCCTGCTGCTAGTACTGCCGTTGCTGCCAACGCATACCAGTTTGCTCCAAGGAACTCACAGATTGCATCGTAGCCATCTTCAGAGATGACAGCCACAAGGTTCATCGCCATGTGAAAGGTTACGAAGAGGATTAGGAATAAGCCTGAGATACTCATGACCAATTTCCTACCTACAGATGAATTAATTAACCACATAAATGATTGTTTTTTAATTATTTAATTGTTATAGTTAGACTCTTTTACTAAGTTTATTTTGTCGCTTAGTTTTTAACTTTTTTATAGGAAGTAAAATAAGCACCTGAATTATTTTGCAAAAATAGTATAAATTTGTGGTTCTGCCAAATGTATTGCGGAAATTTTTCCGTAAAAAGGACTGTTTTGAGAACCTCTTATTTAGACAAAAAAAGAAGGTGCCTTTTAGAGACACCTTCTTTTTTTATGAATAAATTCTTTTATTCGTCAACTTCTGAATAGTCCGTCACATTCTTCCGGTTTGCAAGAATACGATCGTACTCTTCTTTCGATCCGACAATGAGTTTCTCGAAGTCGCGAAGACCGGTACCTGCAGGTATTAAATGTCCGCAGATTACGTTCTCTTTCATGCCTTCAAGTCTATCACTCTTACCATTGATAGCAGCTTCATTCAAGACTTTTGTAGTCTCCTGGAACGAGGCAGCTGACATAAAGCTTGAGGTTGCCAAAGCAGCACGTGTAATACCTTGAAGTATTTGTGTTGAGGTAGCAGCAATCGCATCACGAGTCTGTACAGTCTTCTTATCACGGCGTTTTAACATCGAATTTTCATCGCGTAGCTTACGTGCCGTTACAATTTGACCAGGCTGCATGGTTTCTGAATCTCCACCGTCAATTACAATCTTTTTGCCCCAAATGCGGTCATTCTCTTCCATGAAATCAAGCTTGTCTACTATTTGTTGTTCCAAGAAACGTGTATCACCAGCCTCATTAATTTGTACTTTACGCATCATCTGGCGCACAATGATCTCGAAATGTTTATCGTTGATCTTCACACCTTGTAGACGATATACGTCTTGTACTTCATTTACGATGTACTCTTGTACAGCTGTAGGACCTTTGATAGCTAAGATATCTGCAGGGGTAGTAGCTCCATCAGAAAGAGGAGTACCTGCACGCACATAATCGCTTTCTTGTACAAGAATCTGTTTAGACAGTGGAACA
>JAGPIY010000111.1 GCA_018054715.1 Bacteroidaceae bacterium | reverse complement strand
TCTTACTGGTAGTGCTCATCATTTTTCTGTTTTTTAGAAATTGGATCATCGCTTTACGTCCGCTCTTTGATATTCCGGTTTCGCTGATCGGAACGTTCTTTGTGATGTATATTTTCGGCTTTTCCATTAATGTGCTTACGCTGCTCGGCATCGTTCTGGCTACCGGACTGGTAGTAGATGATGGTATTGTGGTCACGGAAAATATCTTTAAACGAATTGAGAAGGGAATGGATAAGTGGCAGGCTGCTTTTGAGGGAACGCGTGAAATATTCTTTGCGGTAATTTCCACTTCTATGACGCTTGCCATCGTTTTTATCCCGGTAATATTCTTGGAGGGATTTACCGGCCGTTTGTTCCGTGAGTTTGGAGTGGTAGTAGCAAGTGCGGTATTAATATCAGCTCTTGTTTCGCTAACATTGACTCCTGTATTGAATGTCTTACTGGGTGGTTCGACTTCCCATCACTCTAAATTTTATGAAAAGAGTGAACCTTTCTTTGTAGGTATCGAGAAAGGATATAGACGAGCATTAAGCTTCTTTATTCAAAACAAATGGATTGCTTTTGCTATTCTTGCATTTTGCTTGGTACTCATTTTTTCCTTGTCGAAAGCTTTGAAATCGGAACTGGCTCCACTAGAAGATCACAATTATATCCGAACTTCTATCACTGCTCCCGAAGGAACCGAATACACGAATACGCAGCATTTAATAGATAAGATTGCTAAAGTGAGCATGGACTCAATCCCTGCAGCCAAATATGTACTTGCCCGATATGCAGGAGGCAGCAATGCGAGTGCAAATACGGGAAGTGTTATTACTTTCCTTTCCGACCCATCGGAAAGAAAGGCCTCTCAACAGAAAATATACGATAAGCTGTCGGATATCTATTCTACAATTCCGGATGCAAAGATTATTCCGAGCCAAGAGCCGACTATTGCAACCTCAAATTCGAGAGGATTACCGGTTCAATTTGTGATACAAAATCTTGATTTTGAGAAGTTACATGAGATACTGCCTAAGTTTATGGATGAAGCACAAAACAGTGCGGTATTCAGCAATGTAGATGTGGATTTAAAATTCAATAAGCCTGAAATAAATATCACGGTCGACCGACTAAAAGCAAATAGTTTGGGCGTCAGTGAGAAAGATATTTCGAATACATTAAATTTAGCATACAGCGGAAGTCGGTATGGGTATTTCTTGAAAAACAACAAACAATACTATGTAATTGGTCAGGTGGCTAAAGAAGATCGTAACATGCCCGGCGATATCACGTCGTTGTATGTACGATCAAGTTCGGGCAAGATGATACAACTCGACAATCTTATAAAAATGGAAGAGAATAGCAATCCACCTATATTGTATCATTATAACCGCTACAAGTCGGCCACTGTTTCGGCTAATTTAGCAAAAGGGAAAACATTAGGAGAAGGCATTAGTGAGATGCAAACAATTGGAAGTAAGTTATTAGACCCGTCATTTAACACCGCCTTATCGGGATCTTCTAGAGATTTTGCAGAGAGTAGTTCCAATATTTCGTTCGCCTTAGTGTTGGCCTTATTATTAATTTATTTAATTTTGGCGGCTCAGTTTGAAAGCTTTCGTGACCCATTTATCATTATGCTCACGGTACCAATGGCTATTGCGGGGGCGATGCTTTCACTCTGGATCTGTGGACAGACACTAAATATATTCTCTGAAATAGGAATAATTATGCTCATCGGAATTGTAACAAAGAACGGAATACTAATTGTGGAATTTGCCAATCAAAAACGCAAATTAGGTTTAAATAGAAGAGTCGCCGCATTTGAGGCGGCTTCTGCCCGATTCCGTCCTATCGTGATGACTTCGCTTGCTACTCTTTTCGGTAGTTTGCCTATTGCCTTAGCACTAGGCTCGGGAGCTCAAAGTCGCGCGCCGCTGGGAACGGTAGTGGTGGGAGGATTACTCTTTTCTTTGATACTTACTCTATTTATAATTCCGGTTACTTACATTGTTATATCAAGCAAAAATAAAAATAAACAATGAAAAATATTTCTATATTCCTCTTCTTGATGATCGCTATGATCGCTTCCTGCGTTCAGGCACAGGAGTTGCTGACACCGGAAAATGCGGTGGATATAGCATTAAAGAATAATTTCGAGATATTAGTGGCCCGCAATGAGGCTGATGTTGCTCAAATTAACAACACGAAAGGTAATGCCGGAATGTTGCCCACTATAAACGTGAACGGTTCCGGAGATTACAGTTTTAATAATGTGTATCAGAAGCTTTCCAGCGGGAGTATTAATAAATATACTTCTCAATCGAGTACATCAGTAGCTGCGAATACGGAATTGTCGTGGACTTTATACGATGGAGGCAAAATGTTTATTACAAAGAATAAACTGGCAGAGATGCAGGCTCTTGGTGAACTCCAATTTCAATCGAAAGTTTTGGAGTTAACGTACAATGTTGTCACTGCGTATTACGACATTGTAAGACAAAAGCAACAATTGAAATCGATGAATGAAGCGATTAACTACAATAAGGAACGCGTGATTATTGCTCAAACCGGATTTAATGCAGGCTCGCTGGCAAAAACAGATTTCCTTCAAGCAAAAATTGATTTAAATGTGGCGATGGAAAATGCGATCAACCAACAATATGCAATTAGTGAAGCCCAGAAAACGTTAAATAGTATGCTAGGGAAAGATCCAAACGCTGCATTTGAGGTGTCCGATTCTATACCGCTTTCTTATATACCCAATAAAGATGAATTGATGCTTAAACTGAATTCATCAAACGCAAGTATCTTATCGTTCAAAAAACAAATTGAGGTGGCTCGATTAGTTGTAAAAGAAACTCAGAAAGCATATTCACCAAATCTAAGTTTTAAAGGGGGATATTATATTTCGCAAACCACAAACTCAGAAGGATCTACTTTGAAAAATCGTTCTTACGGTCCACAAGTAGGAGGAACTCTTTCTATCCCGCTTTATAATGGTGGAGAGACGAAACGAAAAATATCGGTCGCAAAAAAGGAGCTGCAATCGGCTGAATATAATTTAGACAATGTAAAATTACAAGCGAATACTGAATTGCAGAATGCACTTATTGACTTTGAAAATCAACAACTTTTGCTTCAGATTGAGAAAGAAAATAATCAGCTGACTAAAGAGAACATGGAGATTAGTTTACAACGTTTGCGATTAGGTCAGACTACTTCTCTTGAGGTGCATCAAGCCCAAGAAAGCTATGTGCAATCGTCTACCCGTCTTCTCAACTTTGAATACAATTTAAAAATCGGAGAAACAAAATTAAAACAGTTGGTTTCTTCTTTATAAAGAATCAACATAGAACTCACTACTTAAAAACAAAAAATTACGCCAACTAATATGCAAGTAAAAGGATCTGAAAATTTTAAAACTATATTCCGTTCTCTTAGATATAAAAACTATCGGCTCTTTTTTAGTGGACAAAGTGTTTCACTGATTGGGACATGGATACAACGTATAGCAGTGCCTTGGCTGGTATATCGCCTTACTGGGTCGGTCTTTCTCCTTGGGGCGGTTGGCTTTGCGGGACAGATTCCGACTTTCTTATTAGCTCCTTTTGCTGGGGTACTTACCGATAGGTGGAATCGCTATCACATTTTAGTGGTTACACAGATTTTTTCAATGGTACAAGCTTTAGTACTGGCATTACTGTTTTTTACGAACACTATTGCTTTATGGAATGTACTGCTACTTAGTATCTTTTTGGGATGCATTAATGCACTGGATGTTCCTGCCCGTCAGTCGTTCGTTATTGAGATGGTGGAGGATAAAAAAGATCTTCAAAATGCCATTGCACTTAATTCGTCAATGATGAATGGAGCTCGACTATTAGGGCCTTCTATTGCAGGAGTATTGATTGCATCGTTGGGTGAAGGGGTTTGTTTCTTAATCAATGGACTGAGTTATATCTTTGTAATCGCATCACTCCTTTTCATGACGGTTAAGCCTCAACAGATTCTGCTAAAGGAGAAGAATGTTTTAAAAGAAATGAAAGAAGGATTTAAATATACTTTCGGCTTTGCTCCCATAAAATCAATCATTCTTTTGCTTGCACTAATCAGCCTTATGGGCATGCCGTTTTCTGTTTTAATGCCGGTTTTTGCAAAAGATATTTTTCAGGGAGGCTCTCATACTTACGGTTTTCTCATTGGAGCTTCGGGAGTTGGTGCATTATGTGGTGCCGTCTTTTTGGCTTCGCGCAAAACGGTATTAGGTCTCGAGAAGGTGCTGCCTATTGCTGCATTTACTTTTGGAAGTGGACTTATCGCATTCTCTTTATCGCGGTATTTTCCTCTTTCTATATTCTTTATGTTTATCGCTGGACTGGGAATGATGTTGCAAATGGCAACTAGTAATACAATACTTCAAACGATTTCAGATAATGATAAACGCGGACGGGTTATGAGTTTTTATACGATGGCTTTTATGGGTACGGCTCCATTTGGGAGCATGCTGGCAGGGAGTATGGCAAGCCTAATTGGTGCACCTGCAACGCTCTTTTGGGGAGGAGTGGCATGTGTGATAGGTGCTCTCTTGTTTGCCAAGCAACTTACCTCCTTCCGAAAATCAGTAAGGCCTATTTACACCCAACTAGGGATTATTCAGAGCCCTAGTTAATCTGTTTTTTTTATTCTAAATAATTTTATCTCTAAATCTTTGCATAAACTAACGTAAATATGAAAAAGTTCAGTAACTTTGTACTCAATAAGCATTGAACTTTTTTACGTATGAAAAGACTTAAAGAAACATTACTGAGCAATTTGTCGTTATTTGTTCAACAATGGAAAGAAAGAAGCCATCTTCACACAAGTGGTTTGGAAATATTGCGCTATATCGGACCGGGACTATTAGTTACCGTCGGTTTTATTGACCCCGGTAATTGGGCGTCGAACTTTGCTGCCGGATCTGAATTTGGATATACACTACTTTGGGTGGTAACACTCTCTACTATAATGCTTATCGTGCTACAACACAATGTGGCGCACTTAGGCATTGTAACAGGATTGTGTCTCTCGGAAGCTGCTACACAATTCGCTCCCAGATGGGTTGCTAGACCGTTGCTTGGAACAGCCATGCTATCCTCACTGTCGACTTCATTGGCTGAAATTTTAGGTGCTGCTATTGCCTTACAAATGCTGTTCGGAATACCCATTATTGTAGGAGCAGCGGCGGCTGTGGTTATTGTATCAATCCTACTCTTCACAAATTCTTACCACCACATTGAACGAATCATTATTGCATTTGTGTCGCTCATCGGCTTTGCTTTTCTATACGAACTTGCATTAGTGCATATAGATTGGCTCGCTGCTGCTCAATCGGCAGTTATTCCTCGAATTCCGGAAGGAAGTTTGCTGATCATAACAAGTGTATTAGGAGCAGTGATTATGCCGCACAACTTATTCCTTCATTCTGAAGTAATACAAAGTAGGCAGATACAGGCAAAAGGAGAAGCTCGCATACAGAAGGCTTTGAAATATGAATTTTACGACACGTTGCTAGCAATGTCTATCGGTTGGGCTATTAACTCGGCTATGATTGTTTTGGCTGCTAGTAGTTTCTTTTTTGCGGGTACTATCGTTACGGAACTTTCACAAGCTCAATCGCTACTCACTCCTCTGCTAGGAGGTTCAGCAGGAACTGTTTTTGCAATCGCTTTATTGATGGCCGGCTTATCTTCTACGGTAACTAGTGGTATGGCTGCAGGAAGTATCTTTGCAGGAATGTACAACGAACCTTATCACGTGCACGATATCCATTCACGCACTGGTGTACTAATTTCGTTGATCGGTGCTTTCTTGATAATCCTACTTATTAATGACCCGTTCCGGGGATTAATTGTTTCGCAAGTTGTATTAAGCATGCAATTGCCCTTTACCGTATTTCTGCAAGTTGGATTAACGTCTTCTAAACGGGTAATGGGGCAATACGCCAACACTCGCTTTACCACAGTGATACTTTACGCGATGGCTATAGGAGTAACGGTACTAAATGGTGCCTTACTCTGGGAGATATTTAGATAATCCTGTATCTTTTACTCTAAATTTCAAGACCGACTTTTAGAGTAAAACCTTTTGCGTCTACGTCTGCTTTCTCTTTGGGATTCCATCTATTGTAAACGTAAGCTTGCTGTATTTGCAAAGTTAGAAATAAAAAGAGAAAATATACTTCTTTTTTAGCAAAATCATACCTCTATAAACAAAAAAGCAGTATCTTTGCACATCAAATTTAAAAAAGAACCTACTTCTTTATCAAGGAACCTAAATCCTAGAAAGAAATGAAAAAAGTATTTCCCTATCTTAATTACCTAATCAAGGTACATTTATTAGCCTTGATTTTTTTATTCCTATTTCGACTCTTATTC
>JAGPIY010000110.1 GCA_018054715.1 Bacteroidaceae bacterium | reverse complement strand
CAACAAAATAATGTACGTAATAATCGTGAATTCGATTTCTTGACGAAGGAAATTGAGTTTAAGAATTTGGAAATGGAGCTTTGCGATAAGAAGATCCGTGAATTCTTGATTGCGTCTGATGAACGAGAGCAGGATCTTGATAAAAGCAATGATATGCTTTCAGAGCGTCTTGGCGATTTGGAAAGTAAAAAAGCTGAGCTTGAAGAAATTGTACATGAAACAAAAGCAGAAGAAGAGAAACTTCGTGAGAAGGCAAAGTCGCTTGAGAACAACATTGAGCCTCGTCTTCTTTCAGCATTTAAGCGTATTCGTAAAAATTCTCGCAATGGCTTAGGTATTGTATATGTACAACGTGATGCATGTGGTGGCTGTTTTAATAAGATTCCACCTCAGCGTCAACTAGATATTCGTATGCGTAAAAAAATTATTGTTTGTGAGTATTGTGGCCGTATTATGATCGACCGTGAACTTGCCGGAATAAAAGACGCAAAATAAAGTTATTTCAACAATTGTTGGTGTTTAGGGTTAGCTCTTCTTTAGAGCTAACCCTAATTTTTTTGTGCATAAAGAAGACTGTCTTATCCGATTTTATTTTGTGCTAGTGAAACGGTTTCATAGATGAATAACTCAATCGTGCCTGAAAGAAATGGCTTTGCAGTTAACAAAATGAGTTTTATAGAAGCGCTCTGTTAGAGTGCGGTATTTTTCCTTCAGATCGTCAGTTTGCTTATACTGTTTTGATATGCAAGTGTTTAAACTGACGATTATTCTTTTGTGATCGTCAGTTTATCGTCATTCTCACATAGGATAATTTTTTACAATATTTGCGTTCGTACATACCGTTTCAAATATCTGAAATGCATTTTTCAAATATTCGAAACGCATAGATCACAATTGAGAAACGCATTTTTCAAATATTTGAAACGGTCTATTCTATGTTGCTTTTTTCTTTATCTTTGCTGACTGATCTCTTTTGAGTGCGAGTGCTTTTCTCGTTAGATATCTTAGGTATTATAATTTTAGATTGTCTCTTTTGTGGAGAGTGATTGGTAATCTGGAATCTCCTTAAGGAAGATGTAAGTTTTCTTTTCGTAATCCATCTGGCAGCAGTAGTGTTGAAGTCCATTGCTTACGATGAGATAATCGACTTTGAAAGCGAGATTGTATCGTCCGATTTGGTTAAATACACTTTGTGTAATGGGTATTTGTGGGGCTTTGTATTCAATAATCATGCGCGGAGTTAGTGCAGAGCTGTAAAGCACTGTGTCACATCGTTTGGTGGTTCCATTCAGTTTTAAGGTAACTTCATTAACAAGGAGTGCCAGAGGATAGCCTTTGTGCTCAATGAGGTAATGTATGAAGTGCTGACGTACCCATTCTTCCGGCGTTAAAACAAGGTACTTCCGACGAATAATGTCCCAGATTTGAACTTTATCGCCTTTGCGCTCTAATTTTATGGCGTATTTTGGTAGATTTAACGAGAACATTTGCTAATTTTGTACCTTAATTAATAGAATACTGCTGCAAAAGTAGTGTTTTTTTGCTGAAAACCTCAGAATGCGACTGGTTTTTCGCATTGAAGATGTAATATTTGAATTATGGCAACAAATGAGATGACGTTCGATCAGGTGATGAAAACCCTAAAAGCAAAGGACTATAAACCGGTCTATTTGTTAATGGGTGAGGAGGATTACTATATAGATCGAATTACTTCTTACCTGGAAGAGAATTTGCTTACTGAAGAAGAGAAGGGTTTTAATCAAACGGTTCTTTATGGATCGGATGTGGATGCCGGGCAGATTATCATGGCGGCACGTCGGTATCCGATGATGTCGGATAAACAACTTATTCTTGTAAAAGAAGCGCAAGCTGTAAGGGATTTAGATAACTTGAGCATATATTTACAAAATCCAATGCCCTCTACCGTACTTGTCTTGTGTTATAAACATGGTACTTTTGATCGTCGGAAAAAACTTATTGGTGCGGTTCAGAAGCTTGGAATCCTTTTTGAATCTAAGAAAATTAAGGACAATTCATTGGTCACTTTTATTACAACTTTTCTTCGCCAACGTAGTGTTGAAATTGAAAATGCTTCAGCTCAGTTGCTTGCTGATTTTGTGGGAAGTGATTTAAATAGATTGACTGGAGAGCTTACAAAACTCATTATAACGCTACCTCAGGGGACTAAAAGAATAACTCCGGAGCAGATTGAAAAGAATATTGGTATTAGTAAAGAATATAATAGTTTTGAACTTCGAAGGGCATTGATATATCGCGATGTTATGAAGTCTTATCAGATTTCAGATCATTTTTCTAAGAATCAAAAGCAGAACCCAATTCAAATGACGTTGGCTACTTTGTTCGGTTTTTTCTCAAATTTAATGCTTGCATATTATGCTCCTCAGCGCACTCCAGATGGTGTTGCTGCCCAACTCGGTTTGCGTGGCGCATGGGCTGCAGACGATTATATTGTGGCGATGCGGAACTATTCAGGGATGAAATGTATGCAGATTATTAGTGAAATTCGAACCTCTGATGCCCGCTCAAAAGGTTTTCCAAGCGGAGGCACTCCTTCTACTGATGGAGAAATCCTTCGTGATTTAATCTATTTCATACTGCATTAATATTCGTGTTTGTGCTTTTGCTAAGAATGAATCGGTTCTCTTTTTATACAGAATGAATCAATTCTCCTTTTTATGCAGAAATGGATCAGCTTTCTTTGAAGGCTGATTTTTTTCTTTATAGTTGATTTGTCTAGTTCTCTTTTAATTGCATGGTCCTCAATTTGTTTGTTTATGATTTCTTTGTCCCGTCTTTGTCGTTTTTGTTAATTGCTTTGCGTGCTTCTAGTGTGTCTTCTGTCTTTTATCTATTCTTCTGCTTTTATGAGATTCTTTTTTTAGAATACAATTTCGATATTTCATTTATTTGAATGTAAACGTCTATATATTAGTCTTATGTGATTGATTCTACTCTCTGAGAATCGCTTAAAATATTTTCCTTTCAATATGTGCGTAAATTCTTTAAGGAATTAGTATTTTTAGGACAGTTAAAATACAGATAAATACTTTTTCTTGTTTCTTTAGTGATTTCTTCTAGAATCTTGTTTTAGCTATTCCCAATATTGAGGCCGGGCAAATCGGAATTGATTTCTTAATATTTGTTTGGTCTCTTTTGGTAGAGTAGTTGTGAGGACTTTAATTATTCTCTTCTTCTTTTTTAGAATGTAATTCTCATTTTCTCAAAACTACTCCATTAAACGATTATTTAAATATGTTTACATATAGAGTAGGCTTATTTTGAAGCGTTACAAAAATGGAGTTTTTTGTAAACTAGAAAACTAAGTTTCTAAAAATATTATATGTTACAAGTTGCACACTGTTTGTGTGTTTACATCTGTAATGAAACAAATGTAAACACACCATTTTGAATGTTTTTGTAATCAATAAAGTAGTGCCTGTTACAATTAAGCCTAATAAGAGATTCCTGATAGTTACTTTTGTTCTATTGTGTTATTCTTGTTTGTTTTAATTGGAATATTTATTAACTTTCTATGTTTTATTTGTTTATATGATTAATAATGAGTGTTATAAGCTTATTTTATGCAGTTGTTTTGTAGTTAATAGCATAATAAGCGATGAGTAAATTGTTTATTCGCTTGTTTTTAGTTAAATGTTATTTTTCAATATACTAATAACCAATCATTTATATGTTAAATAGAGTAGTTTATGTTTAATATATTATAGACCGATGTCAGGGCGTTTTACATTTGTATAGTGCACGTTGTAACACACAACACTTTGTGTGAATTGTAACATTTTGCAGGATGTAAATTTGCAGATGTCGAAAATTAGTGTTACTTTTGTGCATTGATAAGAACAAATGTTTCACTTGTATAATAGTGCGAAAAATGAAAGACAGACTAGAGGCTATATTAAAACATGAAGGACTCTCTCAAGCTGAGTTTGCAGAGATATTAGGAATTCAACGAACAACCGTAACTCACTTATTAAAAGGTAGAAACCAGCCTAGTACGGATGTAGTAACACGAATTCATCAACGATTTCCATTTGTAAATCTATCTTGGTTACTTACCGGTGAAGGTGAGATGTGTGTAACAAAAGCTAGTGATTTTCCATCAGATCTGTTTCAAAATGCTGAGAATGCGTTAGATTCATCCCTAAATACAGACGGAGAAGAATATCGCAAGGAAATGCCATTAGAATCACATAAAAATAGAAGTGAATCTCCTGTTATAGAGACTGTTAAGTATATAGAAATGCCTAAACGTAATATTACTGAAATAAGAATATTTTTCGACGATAATACGTTCGAAATCTTTAAGCCGGAGCCGCAATAGAGATAATTTGCGACCTTTTCTCGCAAAAATAGCTTTTTTTGCGTATCTTTGTGCCTTGAAAACGATAATAAAACTTCCGTCATGAAGAAATATATTCTTGATTTAAAGGTCACAGAGAAAATCAATCCGCATTCAAACTATGTGCTCCTGAAGCTAACAGATCCTAATGCTCCTCTTCCGGAAATGGGACCCGGGCAATTTGTTGAGTTGCGTATAGATGGTTCAAAAACAACTTTCTTACGTCGCCCTATTTCTATCAATAAGATTGATTACGCGCATAATGAGTTATGGTTGCTAATCCAGTTTGTTGGAGATGGAACTCGTGCTTTAGGAAAGATACAAGTAGGCGATTTTATAAACTGTGTACTTCCTTTAGGAAATACATTTACGACGAATTTCTCAGAACTAGAAGCTTCGAAATCTCCTGAAGATGTTTCTTTATTATTAGTTGGAGGAGGTGTTGGCATAGCTCCTATGCTATATTTAGGGAGTGTGCTTAAGGACGCGGGTTATAAACCTGTGTTCTTGTTAGGTGCTCGTTCAGCGTCCGATTTATTGGAACTGGACGAGTTTGCAGCTTTAGGTGAGGTCTTCACGACTACTGAAGATGCCTCTCATGGCGAAAAAGGTTTTGTAACGCAGCATTCTCTTCTTGAAAAACGTTCCTTTGATCGTGTTTTTTGTTGTGGACCGAAACCAATGATGCAGGCTGTAGCACGTTTTGCTGCTGCTAAAAGTATTCCTTGTGAGGTGTCGCTAGAAAACAAGATGGCATGTGGCGTAGGTGCCTGCCTTTGTTGCGTAGAGGATACAAAGGAAGGACATAAATGCGTGTGTAGTGAGGGCCCTGTATTTCTGAGCGCAGACTTAAAATGGTAATAACTTCAGTTTAAACGATAAAGACAAAAGAGCAATGGCGGACTTAAATATAAATATAGGCGATTTGCAGTTGAAGAATCCGGTGATGACAGCTTCTGGTACTTTTGGGTACGGAGTTGAATTTGCTGATTTTATGGACATCTCCCAGATTGGTGGAATTATAGTAAAAGGCACTACTCGTTATCATCGTGAGGGAAACCCTTATCCTCGCATGGCCGAAACTCCTTCGGGAATGCTGAATGCAGTAGGCTTGCAGAATAAAGGAGTAGAATATTTTGCAGAGCATATTTATCCGGGAATAAAGAATATTCAAACAAATATGATTGTGAATGTGTCAGGCTCTGCTATTGAAGATTATGTAGAGACCGCAGCACGTATTAATGAGCTAGAGAAAATCCCGGCTATTGAGTTGAACATCTCTTGTCCAAATGTAAAGCAAGGAGGAATGGCTTTTGGTGTTTCTGCATGTGGCGCAGAGGAGGTAGTGGCTGCTGTGCGAAAGGTTTATCATAAAACACTAATTGTAAAACTTTCTCCTAATGTTACGGATATCACGGAAATTGCTCGTGCTGCAGAGTCAGCCGGAGCTGATAGCGTTTCCCTTATTAATACACTCTTGGGAATGTCGATCGATGCAGAACGTCGTATACCACTTCTTTCTACGGTAACAGGAGGAATGAGTGGTCCTGCTGTAAAACCTATTGCGTTGAGAATGGTATGGCAAGTTGCAAAAGCTGTGAAGATTCCGGTAATTGGTTTGGGAGGAATTATGAATGGTCGCGATGCGATTGAATTTCTTTTGGCAGGAGCATCTGCTATTCAGATTGGAACTGCGAATTTTATTGACCCCGCAATTTGTGAAAAGGTAATAAAAGAGATTGATGAGTATCTAACTCGTCATCACTATTCTTCAGTTCGTGATATTATTGGTGCATTAGAAGTATAAAACTTTACAGAATGATTTTTAAGTCGACTTAAAGCTGTTCGATATATTTAAAATCTTAAGTCTATTTTCATTAAAAAGTTTAATAGAATATTTATTGCGGTTGCCACTAATATCAAATAATTTTTGTACTTTTGTGGCGTTTTAAAAAGCAAAGAAAAAATACGGATCCGACAATTATGATACAATCCAAGTTAAAGGGTATGGGTGTAGCCTTCATTACCCCCT
>JAGPIY010000008.1 GCA_018054715.1 Bacteroidaceae bacterium | reverse complement strand
ACCTCTTCCCATTCCGAACAGAGAAGTTAAGCCCGATCACGCCGATGGTACTGCGAAAGTGGGAGAGTAGGTAGCCGCCCTTTTTTTAAAGAAGCCTTCAACATGAACTTGTTGAAGGCTTCTTTTTTACTATGTCTCATTTAATATAAATGGATTATGTGGCTACCTTTAGCTTTTGCCTCTGCTGTATTATTAGGCTTTTATGATGTGTTTAAAAAACGTTCTTTAAATGATAATGCCGTAATTCCGGTATTAACATTCAATACGCTTTTCTCTAGTTTGATCTTTTTGCCTTTTATTGTGCTTTCTGCGAGTGGTTGTTATAGCGAAACATCTCTTTTTTATGTACCTGCAGCAGGCTGGGATGTTCATAAATTCATCATTCTAAAGTCCTTTATAGTCCTTTCCTCTTGGATTCTAGGCTATTTTGCGATGAAGCATTTGCCATTGACTATCGTAGGTCCGATTAATGCGACACGCCCTATTATGGTACTTCTTGGGGCTTTGCTCCTTTTCGCGGAGCATCTGAATTTATATCAATGGATCGGTGTGCTACTTTCTATCTTTGCTTTCTTCTTATTAAGTCGTTCCGGCAAAAAGGAGGGAATTGATTTTGCTCATAATAAATGGGTCTTGTTTCTTATTCTTGCTGCTTTAATGGGGGCGATAAGTGGCTTATACGATAAGTTTTTGATGGATAAGTTTTCTCCCATGATTGTTCAATCATGGTACAATATTTATCAGTTCATTGAGATGAGTCTGATCCTAGCATTTCTTTGGTGGCCTAGACGTAAGCAAAACTCTCCTTTTAAATGGAATTGGAGTATCCCTTTAATTTCGCTCTTCCTTTCTGCAGGCGATTTTGTGTATTTCTATTCCCTGAGTTATAGCGATTCAATGATTTCTGTTGTTTCTATGATTCGCCGTTCAAGTGTACTCGTAAGTTTCCTTTGTGGTGCCATTTTCTTTCATGAGAAGAATCTGAAGCAAAAGGCTTTCGATTTGCTTCTGGTACTTTTAGGTATGGTCTTCTTGTATTTCGGAAGTCGTTAATTGGCTTATTTGCTTTTCATGGCTTCTGCTACAAATGAAAAGGGGAGAAGATCTCTTACTGTTTCTACACTATATATACCTTTTGTTCCATAAAGGATGATCCGAATTTGCTGTTGATGGCGCTCTTCGGCTTCAAGAATAACTTGCCGACAAGCTCCACAGGGTGATATCGGTTGTTCTGTCAATTCTTTCCCATTATGGGCTGCAATAGCAAGTGTGGTGACAGGTATTTGTGGATACTGAGATCCTGCATAGAATAAGGTGGTTCGTTCAGCACAAATTCCTGATGGATATGCTGCATTTTCTTGATTCGTACCTGTGATAATTTGCCCATCTTTTAAACGCACTGCTGCTCCTACGGAGAAGTTTGAATAAGGAGCGTAACTCCTTTTGGTGGCTTCTATTGCTGCCTTTATTAGTTCTTGATCTTCTGGCAATAGCTCTGTGAGATTTTCGTAAATGGTTACTTCACAAGTGAGATTTATTTTCTTCATTTTGGATTACTTTTAGAGAATGGAATTAAAAAGTATGGATTTTACTTACAAAGGTAGCGAAAAGAATTGGATATCTCAGTTTTTTTCCCCATTTTTGTACTCGAATCAATAGAGATATACCGTATATGCGAATAACCAATTCTATGAAGGTCTTTTTTTTTACTATTTTGTTCTTCTTTTTAGCTTGCATGGTGCAGGCACAGAATGGTAAATATGAGGAGTATATTAGAAAATATAGCGATCTCGCTGTAGAGCAAATGGAACAATATAAGATCCCTGCTAGTATTACGCTAGCTCAGGGCATTTTAGAGAGTGGGGCTGGAAATGGTACATTAGCCAGATGCTCTAATAATCACTTTGGCATTAAGTGCGGGTCGGATTGGCGAGGACCTACGGTAAGTCATGACGATGATGAACGTGGCGAATGCTTCAGGGTTTATGCTAATCCCAAAGACTCGTATATAGATCATTCAAAGTTTTTGGCCGGCCGATCTCGGTATGCTGAATTATTTAAATTCGATGTTACTGATTATAAGAGTTGGGCACATGGATTGAAGAGGGCTGGCTATGCGACAAATCCATCGTATGCGAATAATCTGATTACAATTATTGAGAATTATGAACTTTATCGATTCGACTCGAAGAAGAAATTACGAAATACTCCTTCTCAGTCTCATTGGACTGTCACCAAGACTTCTCATCAAATCTATTTGGCGAATGAGTTATTATATGTTCGTGCCAGAAGAGGTGATACGTTCGATAACTTGAGTAATGAACTAGGAATTAGTGAGAGAAAACTTCGTCGTTATAACGATCTACATAAAGGTTATACGTTAACTGAAGGTGATGTTATTTATTTGAAGGGGAAACATTCTAAAGCATTACATGCGATTAATTATATCGTCCGCGATAGCGATTCTATGCATACTATATCACAGAAATATGGCATTAAATTGAAATCTCTTTATAGGATGAATGGATTAAAGTTAGATTACTTGCCACAGGTGGGCGATGTGTTGCGATTGAAATAAACAACTGTAGAAGGAATGGGTATAAAAAATAAATAGGGGCATATTATTTATAAAAATAATGTGCTCCTATTTATTTTTCTATTGGTTACTCTACTTGATTTCGATTTCTTCTTTCATGTCAATTTCTTCCTCTTTGTTATCGTAAAAACGATATTCAAGAAAGGCTAGTTTTTGATTTGGAATGATTTTGATGCCGAAACCGTACTTCATCTGCCATTTACGCTTTAAGGACATAATAAATCCTTGGTTTACGTAGGCTGATACGAAGGGGTGGATGTGTAGGGTAAAGATCTTTACCTTCAATTTGTTGACTAAGTAGTCAATTTTACTCTCTAGCATGTCTGTAAATAAGATGGATGATTTGATATCACCGGTACCATGACAGGTAGGACATTTTTCGGTGGTAACTACATCCATGGCTGGGCGAACGCGATGACGAGTAATTTGCATAAGGCCAAATTTAGAGAGCGGCAAGATGTTGTGTCTTGCACGGTCGCTCTGCATGTTTTGACACATGCGCTCATATAGTTTTTGTCGGTTGGCAGCCTCATTCATGTCGATAAAATCGACTACGATGATGCCTCCCATGTCGCGTAGGCGTAATTGCCGTGCCAGTTCGTCTGCTGCACCTAGATTTACTTCGAATGCATTGCCTTCCTGGCTATTGGTTCCTTTTGTACGATTCCCACTATTCACATCTACCACATGTAGTGCTTCTGTGCTTTCAATAATAAGGTAAGCACCGCTTTTGTAAGAAACGGTTCTTCCAAACGAAGACTTGATTTGCTTCGTGATACTGAAATTGTCGAAAATAGGGAGGTCACCTTTGTAGAGTTTTACGATCTCCGCACGTTCTGGAGCGATCAGCGTAACATAATCTTTTACTTCTTGGAATACATTCTTATCGTTAATATGAATGCTTTCAAAAGAAGGATTAAATAAGTCACGTAATAGGGCTACGGTGCGGCTAGTCTCTTCATAGATTAAGGAAGGTAGCTTTTGTGCCTTTTGCATCTTGGAAATACCTTCCTCCCAATGTTTTACGAGAACTTTTAATTCGTTATCTAACTCAGCAACGCGTTTACCTTCAGCTACAGTACGCACAATGACTCCAAAATTAGCAGGCTTTATACTTTGTAGTAACTGTTTTAGGCGCGTGCGCTCAGTGTTAGACTTAATCTTTGTGGATACAGAAACCTTATCGTTGAAGGGTACGAGCACAAGAAAACGGCCTGCAAATGAAATTTCGGCAGTTAAACGTGGTCCCTTGGTACTAATAGGTTCTTTTACAATTTGTACGATAACCTCTTGGCCTACTTTCAATGTATTTGCAATGCTTCCCTCTTTTTCGAGTTCAGCCTGCATGATACCTTTACTGATGGCGGGAACTTTTTTACGATCGGCAAGAGCCGTTTTTACATACTTTTGTACAGAGTAAAACTGTGGACCTAAGTCAAGATAGTGAAGAAAAGCGTCTTTCCCATAGCCTACATCCACGAAACATGCATTTAACCCGGGCATTAATTTCTTAACTCGAGCTAAATAGATGTTGCCGACCGAGAAGGATGCATTTTGTCCTTCTTGCTGATATTCCACTAGACTTTTGTCCTCAAGGAGGGCTATGGAAATCTCATTCGGCTGTACGTCTACTACTAATTCGCTGTTCACTTTCTTTGGATAAAAATTGATCGTTGTAAATAAAATGCAACTTCAATTTGTTCTTTTACTAAAAAGAACAAACAACCTGACCCTAATCTGTGCCTCGGAAGTTTGTTCTCTTTTTCCTTTCTTATCTCACAAGCAAGGAGGCTAAGAATTACTTCTTGCTTTTATGTCTGTTTTTACGCAGTCTTTTTTTACGCTTGTGAGTAGACATTTTATGTCTCTTTTTCTTCTTTCCGCTTGGCATAGCTTAAAAAATTTATAGTTAATAATTACGTTTATTTTTCCTCTTTACCTTGGATAGAGAGTTATTTTGCTAGGGCCTCTACGAAATCCTTAGCAGGTTTAAAAGCTGGGATATTGTGCTCCGGTACAATGATAGAGGTATTTTTCGAAATATTACGAGCTGTTTTTTGAGCGCGCTTTTTGACGATAAAACTTCCAAAACCACGTAGGTATACATTTTCTTCCTCAGCTAAGGACTTTTTAACTTCCTCCATAAAAGACTCAACTGTGGTCAACACAGTGGCCTTGTCGATACCAGTTTTACTGGCAATTTCTTTAACTATTTCAGCTTTAGTCATATAACTGTTTTTTATTTATAAGTCGCTAGTTGTCTATTTGTTAACGGCCTGCAAATATACAGCTTTTTTGTGTGATATAAAAATATATGGCGAAGTTTTTGCAAAAAAAGGTAGATATTGTTCTTTTTTCTTGTATTTTTGTCGCCTATTTTAAAGAACACAATAATTAATGAAACAATTTTCAAATGCCCTAATGACTTGGTATGTAGAACATAAGCGTGAACTACCTTGGCGTGAGACGCGTGATCCGTATCGGGTTTGGATCTCTGAAATAATTCTTCAGCAGACTCGCGTTGTACAGGGACATGATTATTTTTTACGTTTTATGGAGCGATTCCCAACTTTACAAAGTCTTTCAGAATCTTTAGTAGATGACGTTTTGAAACTTTGGCAAGGACTGGGTTATTATTCGCGAGCACGTAATCTTCATCAAGCTGCTTGTAGTATGGCCGGCGTTTTTCCTACTACTTATGCTGAAGTACGTGCTTTAAAAGGAGTTGGCGATTATACGGCTGCTGCAATTTGTTCGTTGGCTTTTGGCTTGCCTTATGCGGTGGTTGATGGAAATGTATATCGTGTACTAGCACGTTACTTTGGCATTGAAGACCCTATAGATTCTACTTCCGGGAAGAAAATATTTGCACAATTAGCACAGCAACAACTCGAAATTGCATTGACTTTGTCTCCTTCTTCTGTTTTTAGTTCACCCGCGGGTGACTATAATCAAGCCATTATGGATTTTGGAGCTTTACAGTGTACACCTAGCGCTCCTCGTTGTGCTGAATGTCCCTTGTGTGAAAGTTGTACTGCTTTTGCAGAACGACGTGTGGCAGAATTGCCGGTAAAGGCACGACGTACTAAAGTTACCGAAATGTATCTGCATTATATATATGTACGTGCGAACGCGTGTACTTATATAAAACAGCGTACAGAAAATGGTATTTGGCAGGGACTTTATGAGTTTCCTCTTATAGAAACTTCGAAGCATACTAGTCCGGAGGAAGTTCTGGATTCACCGGAATTTAAGGCTTTTTTCGTATCGATTGAGAACTTAAAACGATCTGTGTTTCGGGTTGTAGCTACCGATGTGAAACATCTTCTTTCACATCGGACTTTGCATGTCAATCTCTACGAAGTGCAACTCGATAAGGATGATGTTAGCTCTTTTTCTACATATCAGCGAATCCTAGAGAAAGAATTTGAGCAGTATGCTGTTTCAAAGTTAATAGCAACTCTATATAAGAAAATAAAATAAATTTATAGTCTTTTCTTGTATCTTAGTTAGGAAATAAGTATATTTGCAGAATGATTTTAGAAAGGAACTTAGTTGTTGTTTTCTTTTAAAAATAAAACACAATGTCGGTAAATAAAGTTATATTAGTAGGAAATGTGGGTAAAGAACCTGAGGTCAGGTATCTTGATGGAGGTATTGCTTTAGCCCAATTCCCCTTGGCTACAAGTGAACGTGGCTATAAACTGCAAAATGGTACGGAAGTTCCAGAGCGTACTGAATGGCATAATATTATTTTGTGGCGTCAGTTGGCTGAGATTGCAGAAAAATTTGTGCATAAAGGCGATAAATTATATATTGAAGGAAAAATACGTACTCGCTCATACGCAGATAAGGCGGGTGTGCAGCGTTATGTTACTGAAATATTAGCAGACAGTATGGAAATGCTTTCTGCAAAGCCAGCTACTCCGGAGCAATCTACGCAATCTCAGTCTCCGAAACCTCAATCGTCTATGCAACCTTCAGATTCTACAGATGATCTACCTTTTTAATTTGGTATTGAACGAATAAATGGATTATCACATACCCCTTTTGGGTGATTTTATCGACGGTATTATTCTTACAGCTCCCACCATAGGTACAGTAGTGGCTTTGGTGGTAGCACTTTTTATGCTTCTGATTTCCGGCTTTGCTTCAGCTTCTGAAATTGCTTTTTTTTCTTTAACTCCATCTGATTTAAACGAACTGGAGAATGAAGAGCATCCTTCTGATTTCCAGATTAAGTATTTGCTAAAGAACAGTCAAAAGCTTTTAGCCACAATTCTTATATTGAATAATTTAGTGAATGTGACTATTGTAATGTTACTTAACTATTTTTTCCTTAAGTCTTTCCATTTTGCTTCTGGAGTTGTAGAATTTATTGTAATGACAGTGGTGCTTACTTTTCTATTATTGCTTTTTGGAGAAGTAATGCCTAAAATATATTCGGCACATCGTACGCTACGATTTGCTCGATTTGCGGCTTCTGCATGGATTGTATTAAATAAAACATTCACTCCCCTTAGTAGTGTGTTAGTGCGCAGTACTACATTCATGAATCAGCATTTTGCTCGGAAAAATTATGCTCTTTCAGTTGATGAATTGAGCCAGGCACTCGAACTCACTGATAAAGAAGAGCTGAAAGAAGAAAATACATTGTTGGAAGGAATCATTCGTTTTGGTGAAGAAACCGCTAAAGAAGTTATGACTTCTCGTTTAGATGTAGTTTCACTTGAAATAAAACAAACTTTTCATGACGTACTCAAAAATGTAGTAGATAATGTTTATTCTCGTATCCCAGTTTACTCGGGTACTCTTGATCATATTGTGGGCATTTTATATATTAAAGATCTTCTTCCTCATTTGGGTAAATTAGATACCTTTCGTTGGCAATCTCTAGTTCGTCCTGCTTATTTTGTGCCTGAAACCAAGATGATAGATGACTTGTTAAGAGAATTTCAATCGAATAAAGTACATATTGCTGTAGTGGTGGATGAATTTGGAGGTACTTCCGGTATTATAACAATGGAAGACATTATAGAGGAAATTGTGGGTGAAATTCGTGATGAGTACGATGATGAAGAGAGAAGCTATCTGCAAATAGATGATCATACTTTTATTTTTGAAGGAAAAACATTGCTTTCCGATTTTTATACGGTAACGCATTTGTCGAATGATACTTTTGATGATGTAAAGGGAGACGCTGACACGGTAGCTGGATTAGTGCTAGAACTAAAGGGCGAATTTCCCAAAGTACGTGAGGAAGTTGAACATAAGGATTTTCGATTTCAAGTATTGGCGATGGATGCCCGACGTATTACGAAGGTGAAATTCTTTATAAAGTTATTAATTCCGTTTCTTTTCATTGCTTTCTCTTCTTGTAACTCAAAAAAGAATGATCACTCGGCTTCACTGCGAACTTATCAACAAATTACTGACACATTACCATTTACATTTCAAATTCCGACTTCAGCTAAATTAGTTATGTCTGCAGCGCCTACCGATAGTACCTATTTCTTTGATATAGTATTTCCAAAAGAGAAGGCACGTCTTTATGCAACCTATCATCGACTCGTTTTTGGCAAATCTCTTTCAAAATTGAACGATTCGATCTCAGCTCAACGACGCTTCTGGAAATTATCTGAGGAAAGTCGCCGTTTGGTTTATTTTCATACAGTGAAAGCAGATGCCATTCATGAAGAAGAATACGAAGATCCAACGCGTCATATCGGTGGCCTTTTTTATGATTTGACGGGAGCTGTGGCTACCCCTGTGCAACTTTCGTTGACTGATAGCGCGACTTACTTTCTGCATGCATCCCTTTATTTTGATTCAGGCGAGATGCGTCCGGAGAAAGCTGAAGAATTGTCGGTACTTAAACTTGATCTTCGTCGATTAATGGAGACCTTTACTCATTCATATTATTAAAAGGGTGCTTTAATGATTCTTGCGTTTCATAAAGAAAAAACTTGGCAGGTAGGTGTTTGGCAAGTGGAAGAAACTATCTCTGAATTGCTCAAGATGTTACCAGAAGAAGCTCATTATGAGGAACAAATTCAGAGATTTAAGTCTTCAGTACGTCGTCGCGAATGGCTCGCTTCGCGTGTATTGCTTCAGACTTTATGTGGAGAACATAAAGAAGTCGCTTATACAGCCTTACATAGACCTTATTTGGTTGATGGCTCATATCATATTAGTATCTCGCATACTAAAGGATATGTTGCTGTTTCGCTTTCTCCAATCACAGAAATAGGTGTAGATATCGAATATATTTCTTCGCGAGTGCGTAATGTTCGTCATCGCTTTCTTTCTTCCGAGGAGTTGCAAATACTTTCTACTGATCGTGATCGTGAATTGAAGCAATTACTGGTTTGTTGGTGTACAAAAGAGGCTGTTTTTAAGGTTCTTGACAAGGAAGGTGTTGATTTTGTGCATGATTTACGAATTCATCCTTTTGAACTGGTACATCGAGGAACCCTTGTTGTAGAAGAGCATATTACGTCTTTATGTAAGAAATATCCAATACACTATATGGTCACAGGGCATTATGTGATAACTACTTGTTTGAAAACTTTGTAGTTCTCTATTTTCTTTCTATTTTATTTGTCCGTTTCGGTGGAATACGCTATCTTTGCAGCTCATAATATTATACCAAACGATCTTAAACGAACTAAAAACAAATGCCAACGATTTCCATTCGAGGTGATGAAATGCCAGCTTCGCCTATTCGTAAATTAGCTCCTCTTTCTGAGGCAGCTAAGCAACGTGGCGTAAAAGTATACCATTTAAATATTGGTCAACCAGATTTACCTACTCCTCAAGAGGGCATAGATGCCATTCGTAATATCAATCGTACAGTTTTGGAATACAGCCCTTCGGCGGGTTATCGTTCTTTGCGTTGTAAATTGACAACTTACTATGATAAATTTGGAATTCAACTCTCTCCGGATGATATCATTGTAACTTCCGGTGGCTCTGAAGCAGTACTCTTTGCTTTCCTTTCATGCCTTAATCCTGGCGATGAAATTATAGTGCCTGAGCCTGCTTATGCTAACTATATGGCCTTTGCCATTTCGGCAGGAGCAAAGATTCGTACCGTTGCAACCACTATTGAAGAGGGATTTTCTTTGCCGAAGGTAGAGAAATTTGAAGAGCTTATCAACGAACGGACCAAAGGTATTTTAATTTGTAACCCAAACAATCCGACAGGCTATCTTTATTCTCGTCGGGAGATGAATCAGATTCGTGATTTGGTAAAGAAATACGATTTATTTTTGTTCTCTGATGAAGTTTATCGTGAATTTATATATACAGGCTCACCCTATATTTCTGCTTGCCATTTAGATGGTATTGAACAAAATGTAGTGTTGATTGATTCGGTTTCAAAACGTTATAGTGAGTGTGGTATTCGTATTGGTGCACTTATTACTAAAAACGTGGAAGTGCGTAATGCCGTGATGAAGTTCTGCCAGGCTCGTCTTAGTCCTCCACTTTTAGGCCAGATTGTAGCAGAAGCTAGCATTGATGCCTCACAGGAATATCTTCGTGATACCTATGATGAGTATGTAGAGCGTCGTAAATGCTTAATTGATGGTTTGAATCGTATTCCGGGTGTGTATTCGCCCATCCCTATGGGAGCTTTTTACACGGTTGCAAAGTTGCCGGTAGATGATAGCGATCGATTCTGTGCTTGGTGTTTGAGTAGTTTCGACTATGAAGGTGAAACTGTGTTTATGGCTCCTGCTTCAGGTTTCTATACTACTCCCGGCAGTGGCATTAATCAGGTGCGAATAGCTTACGTGCTAAATAAAGAAGAACTCACGCGTGCCCTATTTGTACTCGGTAAAGCGTTAGAAGCTTACCCGGGGCGAGTGATGGATTAAATCTATAACTTTATTCTGAATAGCTAATTTAAATGAATCTTCCCCTCTTCCTTGCTCGAAGATTAAATGGAAGTCGTGGTGAAAATGCAGAACGTATTTCGCAACCGGCTGTGCGCATTGCTACACTTGGTGTAGCAATGGGTGTGTTTGTTATGATATTAAGTGTAGCAGTTGTAATTGGCTTCAAAAAAGAAATTCGTGGAAAGGTTACAGGGTTTGGCTCTGATATTCAACTCGCCAATGCTACTGTATCACAGGGATACGAGCAGTATCCGGTAGTGATAAACGACTCTTTACGTGCACAGATTTCTCGTATTCCTGGAGTTAAGCATACCCAGCGTTACTCTTTGAAGGCAGGCGTGATGATGACTGACCAGGCTTTTCAGGGTGTTCTGCTAAAAGGAGAAGCTCAAGAATTCGATACGGCTTTCTTATCTGCTAATTTAGTGGCTGGTTCGATGCCGCAATTTTCTGATAAGAAAGCTTCGAATGAAGTACTTATTTCCCAAACTATAGCCGATAAATTGCGTCTGAAAGTGGGTGATCGTGTATTTACTTATTTTATGAAAGATGATGTGCGTGCCCGTCGCTTTAAGGTGGTCGGTATTTATAACACTCACTTTTCTGATTTTGACAGCCAATACCTATTTACAGATCTTTATACTCTAAATAAGCTGAATACTTGGACTGCGGATCAAGTTGCGGGACTTGAAATTGGCGTTTCCGATTATCAGCATTTATATCCTTTGACTAATTACTTGGCTCAGCAGCTTAATGGTAGAAGTGACGGAAATAACTCGACTTACAAAGTACAGAACGTAGAACAACTTAATCCTGCTCTTTTTGCTTGGCTCTCTTTGCTTGATATGAATGTATGGGTCATTCTCATTTTAATGCTTGGCATTTCGGGGTTTACAATGATTTCAGGCTTATTGATTATTATTCTGGAACGGACTCGTATGATTGGTGTCTTGAAAGCCCTTGGTGCACGTAATGGAACTATTCGTTGTACTTTTCTTTATCTTTCTGTTTTCTTAGTGGGAAAAGGCATTCTATTGGGTAATATATTGGCATTGATCATTTATTTTGCGCAACGTCAGTGGGCTTTGTTCTCACTTGATGCTAACACGTACTATATTGATCATGTTCCGATGGAGATGAATTGGTTGATATTTATTGTGCTTAACGTTGCTACGTTCTTACTCTCAATGGTAATGCTTGTGGGGCCTTCTTATCTGATTACTCATATAAAACCGGTGAAAGCGATCCGTTTTGAATAAAAGACTTCCATTTATGGAATAAAGAGAGAGACTAGATCATAACGTGAACTAGTCTCTCTCTCTCTTTAATGTCTCTCTTTATTTTTGTGATGATCGAGTTCTCTTTCTGAATGCCAAAAGTGCACTAAAACAAATTAAAGAGCTGCCAAATGGTGCTTCTTCGAAGACCGAGCGAATGCGATGTATCGTAAAAAGAAAAAAAGTGAATCGTATTATTAGTAGCACGGAAGGAACAGCCACTAAAAGAGTTGATAGCGATATAGACGAAAAATTACTATTCCAGAGCATGTATAGTCCATAGCCAATGCATCCCCATGAAATTAATAAAAATCCTAGGCGTGTCAATGTTTCTATATTCCA
Source organism: Bacteroidaceae bacterium (assembly GCA_018054715.1). Taxonomy (GTDB): domain Bacteria; phylum Bacteroidota; class Bacteroidia; order Bacteroidales; family Bacteroidaceae; genus UBA1794. The sequence goes on along the minus strand of JAGPIY010000008.1, from coordinate 9,934 downwards.
AAAAAACGTTTCTTTGCCACGAACTAATGAAGCTGTTTTGTTGCGTTCTTTTTGCTCTTCATTCCATATTTTTGTAGGAACCTCATGGATTTCCATTTTTGCTTCTAAATCTAAACATACACGTGTGTTTTCAGAAGTAGCAGTATAGTTGATGAATAAATCATCTTCTCCGCGTGAAAGTCCAAGTTGATCTGAAAAACCGTTGTGGCGTTGAAACAGCGATTTACGATAGGCCATGTTCTGTCCATATCCCATATAGGGCTTTCCAATCTTAGCTAATAGCAAGAAGCGGATTTGACGGATGAAATGCAATAGACGCATTTCCTTGCTGTGTAAACCTTCTTCTGGATATAAACTACTATAACCAAGTACTATTTCTGTATTTTTGTTTTGCATTTGCCCAGCCATTCTCTGCAGCCATAAGCAAGAGCTTGGGCTGCAGTATGGTTCAGTAAAGACAAGCCAATCGTATTGAGCAGCTTTTATGGCCAACAAAATTGAAAGTTTCTTGCTTAATGGACTGCGTGTTCCCGTTGGAAGAAACGTATGATAAAGATTCGGATAATGCTGTTCAAATGCTGTAAGTACTTCTTTTGTATTATCTGTAGAAGCGTTGTCTACAACAATTACTTGAAACTGACTATACTCTTGTGATAATATAAGAGGTAGATTCTTCGTCAATAATTCAGCTTCATTGTGTGCTGTAAGTATTACAGTTAATGGCGGCATAGAGATTTCCCCCTCCGTAGGGGGAATCTTGCAAATTCGGCCATAAAACAGCCAGTATCCTATCTGTACAATGAAGAGTACAACAAGGGTGCTGAGCAAGATGATCTCTACTGCGGAGAGGGAAAGAAAATTCATTGTGTGGATCGTTAAACAACAGCGGGCTAAATAAGATCCTCGGTGATATATCCTTTGGGTAAACTTCTACAGTTGTATCCTGATGCCATGATTTCGCCATACGCACCTGCCGATCGCAATGCGAAGAAGTCACCACGGTGTGCTTTATTTACATCAATCGATTTACCGAAAACATCACTACTTTCGCAGATCGGGCCTACGATGTCATACGTTTCTACAGACTCTTCCGATGATAGATTCTCTATCAGATGGTAAGCTTGGTAAAGAGCTGGTCTGATTAAATCGGTCATGCCGGCATCAAGGATGGCAAATTGTTTTTGTGCACCTTGTTTGATGTAAAGCACTCTACTTATCAGGTTGCCGCATTGTGCCACGATACTACGACCCAATTCGAAATGAAGTGTTTGTTCGGGACGCAGCTTCAAGTGTTTTGCAAAAGTAGCAAAATATGAAGCAAAATCAGGAATAGGAAGTTCATTAGGGTGGTCATATGCAATGCCCAATCCACCTCCTACATTAATATGTTTTAATGTAATAGGTAAGCGATCGGTACGTTCTTGCAACTCATTGATACGATTACATAGCGCTACGAAGTCACCCATTTCAAGAATCTGTGAGCCAATGTGGAAGTGCAATCCGATCGGAGTTACATTAGGTAACTTGATAGCCAATTCTATTACATTCTCCATATCCTCCATTGCAATACCGAATTTATTTTCGGCTAGTCCGGTTGTGATATTAGCATGAGTGTGTGCACCAACATTAGGATTGATACGGAAAGCTACTTGTGCTATTTTTCCTTTTTCAGCAGCTAGTTCATTGATGATTTCTAATTCAGGAATCGATTCAACGTTGAAGCAGAAAATATCATTTTCTAATCCTAGATTGATTTCCCAGTCGCTTTTGCCTACTCCGGCATATACTATTTTGGGAGCAGGGAATCCTGCAGCTAGTGAAGCGCGAATTTCGCCTCCACTCACGCAGTCTGCACCTATTCCCGCAGCACTAATAATTTGCAAAACCTTTTGGTTCGCATTTGCTTTTACTGCATAATGTACGCTAAAGTGATCGTATTTCCCCGCTTCTTCTACAACAGTCGTTAGTGTTTTACGTAGTAAAGCAGAATCGTAGTAGTAAAACGGAGTTTCTATATTCTTGAACTTTTCAGTAGGGAATATGCCTTTCATTTTCTTCTGTTATTTTATTTGTTGAAAAGAGTTTCGCTTAATGTTTGCAAAGCTGCTTTTTTATCTTTTTCGCGGATCAAGAACGAGATATTGTAATTGCTACCTCCATAGGCAATCATGCGTATCGGAATGTTAGTCATTGCGCTAAGTACTTTCGACTCAAAGCCAACGTTTTCCCATTCAAGGTCACCTACTACACAGATGATACACATATCCTCATCTACCGTAACTGTTCCGTATTTTTTCAAATCGTTGATAATGCCGGGCAGTTGTTTGGTATTGTCTACAGTTACTGAAATTCCAACTTCTGACGTACATACCATATCAATCGAGGTATGATAACTTTCGAAGATGTCGAATACCTTACGTAAGAAACCGTGTGCAAGAAGCATGCGGCTTGATTTTATTTTGATAGCAGTAATATTGTCTTTTGCAGCAACTGCTTTTATTTTGCGATGTTCCAGCTCGTTTGAAATTGTTGTACCGGGAGCACTTGGATCCATTGTATTTAGCAATCGCACCGGAATATTTGCGTATTTAGCAGGTTGTACGCAAGTTGGATGCAAAATCTTTGCCCCGAAGTAAGCTAATTCAGCTGCCTCCTCAAAATGCAGTTTACGGACAGGAGCAGTTTTCTCTACTACACGAGGGTCGTTATTGTGCATGCCGTCAATGTCAGTCCAGATTTGAATTTCGCGAGCCTTTACTGCAGCACCGATGAGAGTGGCAGTATAGTCTGATCCTCCACGTTGAAGATTATCAATTTCTCCATAAGCATTGCGACATATAAATCCTTGTGTTATGTAAATCTCTACATCAGGCTTATTGGCAAGTTGCACTTGAATTTTCTCTTGAATATAGTTTAGGTCTGGTTCTGCATTTTTATCAGTGCGCATATATTCTAGCGCAGGGAGTAATTCGCATTTTACACCTAATTCCTGTAAGTAAAGTGTGACCATGTTGGTACTCATCAGTTCTCCTTGAGCAAGAACTATTTTCTCGGTAAACAAGGTGAAGAGTCCTTTGGTAAGACCTCGTAGTGTATCAAAAATAAAGCTTAAAATCTCATTTGCTTGATCTTTGTATGTTTGTGCAGTATAGAGTTCTTCTACATGCCCTCTGTATTTTTGTTGCAAACGATTGATGATTTCATTAGCACCTTCCGGGTTCTTTTTATACAGATAGTCAGCTATTTCGACTAGCGTATTCGTGGTTCCTGACATGGCCGAGAGTACAACAATTTTCTGCTCGCCATCATTTATAAGACTTGCAACATCCTTCATGCGTTGGGCAGTGCCAACAGATGTGCCTCCAAACTTTAATACTTTCATATGGTCGTTGTTTTTTCGTTTCTAGTAATTTGATGATTCTCAATATATAGCACTGTACCAGAAAATTCCGTCATCCATGCAGGATTGTGGGTACTCATGATTACTGCGGTGCCTTCTTTACTAATTTCGTAGAGTAGTTCTACTATTTTGTGTCCGGTTTCTTGATCGAGATTGCCGGTAGGCTCATCGGCCAAGATTATTTCGGGGCTATTGAGTAGGGCTCGTGCGATCACAATACGTTGTTGTTCGCCACCTGAGAGTTCGTTGGGATATTTATATCCTTTCGTTTCCATTCCCACTTGTTGAAGCACCTCATTGATGCGATTTTCGATCGAGACTTTGTCTTTCCATCCAGTAGCACGGAGCACGAAATAAAGATTATCGTATACGCAGCGATCGGTAAGTAGCTGGAAATCCTGAAAAACGATTCCTATCTTGCGACGCAGCACAGGTGTTTGCTTGTGCTTCAGATTCATGAGGTTGTAGCCCATAACTTCTGCTTCTCCTGCTGCAATTTTAAGTTCAGCATAGAGCGTTTTTAATAGGGAGCTTTTTCCGGATCCTACTTTTCCCATTACATAGAGGAATTCGCCTTCGCGCACCTCTAAGTTCACATCTTGTAGTACGGTAAGTTCCGCTTGCTTGATTTCTACCCCTTTATATTGAATGAGAATCTCGTTCATAGCAATTTATTCTTTATGTCGCGTTTTTAATTCCTCAGCGAGTTCCTCAATGCGATGTCCTTTTGAGGTGAGTAGCACAATGAGGTGGTAAATTAAGTCGGAAGCTTCGTAGAGCAGACGATCATCTGTTCCATTTGTAGCTTCAATAACAGTTTCTACAGCTTCTTCACCAACCTTTTGAGCCATACGGTTGATGCCTTTTTGAAAGAGAGAAGTAGTATAAGAGCCTTCAGGCATTTCGTTATAACGTTTACAGATAAAATCTTGTAAGTACGAAAGGAAAAGAATATCTTGTTTGTTTTCTTCGCCCCAGCAAGTATCTGCACCGGTATGACAAACAGGACCCTCAGGGATTACCTTGATAAGAAGCGTATCTTGATCGCAATCTTCAGCAATCGATACTACATTCAAAAAGTTACCGCTAGTTTCTCCTTTCGTCCATAACGTTTTACGAGTGCGGCTGTAAAAGGTGACTTTTTTTGTGTCTACCGTCTTTTGATATGCCTCTTCGTTCATGAAGCCCAGCATGAGTACCTTTGCGGTATAGCTGTCCTGAATGATGGCAGGAATAAGTCCATCCATCTTTTTGAAATCTAAATTCATATTTTGTTGTTTATTGTTTGCTTATTTATGATTAAAGTGCACTTAAATTATCTTCGTATGCTAATCTTCCTTTCCGCAAGGTAATCTTTAAGCGATGCAATAGGAATCTCACCGAAGTGGAATACACTAGCTGCAAGAGCAGCATCTGCTTTTCCGATAGTGAAAGTATCGTAGAAATGTTCCATCGTACCTGCACCTCCGGAAGCAATGATTGGAATAGGCAATTCATCGCTTAGTTGTGCCAAGGCCTCGTTTGCATATCCGGTTTTTACTCCATCATGGTTCATAGAAGTGAAAAGAATCTCACCCGCACCACGGTCGGCTGCCTCGCGTGCCCAATCAAATAAATTTTTATCAGTTTCAATACGTCCCCCATTTAGGTAGCATTTCCATCCTTTTTCAGTAAGTTTTGCATCAATAGCACAGACACAAACCTGCGAACCGAAATGTTTAGCAATCTCGTTGATTAGCTTCGGGTTGCGAAGGCCTGAAGAGTTGATAGAGACTTTGTCCGCTCCTGCAGAGAGTAAGCGATCTACATCTATCAATTCGTTAATACCTCCACCTACTGTAAAGGGAATACTAAGGTTGGCTGCCACTCTTTTTACCAAGTCAGTAAACGTTTTACGTCCTTCGTGCGAAGCCGTGATGTCGAGGAATACGAGCTCATCGGCTCCTTGCTCACTGTAAGCCTTACCCAGCTCTACCGGATCACCGGCTTCACGCAGATTTACAAAATTAGTACCCTTTACTGTAGTACCATTCTTTATATCGAGACAAGGAATTATTCTTTTTGCTAACACTTTATTTTGAATTAAAAGTTAAAAATAGAAGGATTAAACAGAAGTGATACCGATCAAGCGAATTGTTGCAGTTCCTCCAGTTTAATTTTCCCCTCGTAAATTGCTTTGCCAAAAATGACAGCAGGTATACCCGCTTCTTCGAGGAGTTCAATATCTCTTAAATTACTGATCCCTCCGCTTGCGATGAGATACAGATCGGGATGCTGTGCCAATATTTCTTGATAGAGAGCCACATTCGATCCTTGTAACATGCCGTCACAGTCAATGTCCGTGCAAATTACTTTTTGAATTTGCTCTTGTTCTATGTATTTCTTGAGGTAGGGTAGAAGTTCTTCTGTTGTTCCATCTTTCCATCCATTTACCGCAATCATTTTGTTTTTTGCATCAGCACCGAGGATGATACGTTCAGCTCCATATTTACGAATCCAGCCTTTAAACGTATCCGGATCCTTTACAGCAATGCTTCCTCCGGTAATCATCTTTGCACCACTTTCAAAAGCGATGTGTAAATCGTCATCCGTTTTTAGTCCTCCTCCAAAGTCGATTACCAGGCTTGTTTGCGAAGCAATTGCTTCCAATACCTTGTGATTTACGATATGTTGTGAGCGCGCGCCATCAAGATCTACTAGATGCAGACGCTGAATGCCGTTTGCTTCAAAAGCCTTAGCAACTTCAACCGGCGATTCGTTATACACCTTCTTGCTTTCGTAGAGTCCTTTCGATAAGCGTACGCATTTACCGTCAATGAGGTCTATTGCAGGAATTATCTCAATCATCTTTAGAGGTTTAAAAAGTTATTTAAAATGACTTCGCCTACACGTCCGCTCTTTTCAGGGTGAAATTGCGTGGCGTAGAAATTATCTTTATGTAAGGAGGCGCTGAAGGGCAGAATATAATCTGCCGTAGCTATTGTAAACTCACATTTAGGAACGTAAAAGCTATGTACGAAATAAGTAAATTCACCTTCGTCGATTCCTTTATATAAATCACTCTTTAGTTCAGTGATTGTGTTCCACCCCATATGAGGAACCTTCTCGTCATGTTGAGTTGGAATGAAGAGCTTCACCGGCACATCAAAGATGCCAAGTCCTTCGGCACTTCCTTCTTCCAAATCACAGCACATTAATTGCATACCTAAACAAACACCAAGTACAGGTTGTTTGAGAGAACGAATCACCTCGTCCAATCCTTCACGGCGGAGATGCGTCATAGTAGTAGATGCTTCACCAACTCCGGGAAAGATGACACGATCCGCTTTACGCAATGTTTCCGGATCTGCTGTGATTTCGGCTTCGATTCCCAAGCGGCGCAGTGCATAATCCATTGAGTAGATATTGCCCGCGTTATATTTTACGATTGCTACATTCATGAATACCTTATTTATATATGAGGGTATAAAGCTTTAGCTAAAGATAACCGTTTTGTTCTTATATACCAATACTTTGCGTTCGATGTCCTTTTTTACCGCACGTGAAAGTACGATCTTTTCGAGGTCACGGCCTTTTGTGACGAGCTCATCAGGCAAGTCTTTGTGTGTGATGCGTACCACATCCTGTTCAATGATAGGGCCGGCATCAAGGTCGGCTGTTACATAGTGACTGGTTGCACCTATAATTTTCACCCCACGTTCAAAAGCCTGATGATAAGGTTTAGCACCTGCAAAAGCAGGTAAGAACGAATGGTGAATGTTGATAATCTTATTTGGATATTCTGCAATCATCTTATCAGAGATAACTTGCATGTAGCGAGCCAGTACGATGGTTGAAATATTATTTTCGCGCAATAGTTGCAATTCCTTTTCCTCTTGCTCTAACTTATTCTCTTTTGTGATAGGGAATACATAGTAAGGAATGTCAAAACGCTTAGCCACTTTTTCAAGATCCGGATGATTGGAAATGATAAGTGGAATCTCTGCGTTCCATTCTCCTGCAGAATAACGTGCCAATATGTCGTAAAGACAATGTGACATCTTTGAAACAAAGATAGCTAAACGCGGCTTTTCCTGCCCGAAATAGAATTTAAATTCCATTTCGTACTTTTGTGCATAGAGCGTTTTGAAGTAGTCGTATATTTTTTCGCGAGGGATGAAGAATCCTTCCAACTCCCATTCGATACGCATAAAGAAGATGTTCTCCATGCGGTCGACGTATTGGTCGAGGTAGAGAATGTTCCCCTTATTAATCGTTATAAAATTGGTAACCTCCGCGAGTATGCCTGGGCGGTCAGGGCAGTGCAAAAGCAACTGTGCAGTATCTTTCGTTTGCATAATATCTTAGAACTTCTGATTTTTCAGGTGCAAAGATACATAATTTCTGTGAGATGTCACACCTTTTATATAGAGAAATGCAATATTATATAGAGAAATACAGGGTGCGATTTGAAAAGCATCTTTTTTTTATATTTTCTTGTCTCAAAATTTGGTAGTTTCAAAAAAAGTCTCTATCTTTGCACCCGCAATCGAGAAACAACGGTTACTCAAAATGGTGTGTTAGTTCAGTTGGTTAGAATACATGCCTGTCACGCATGGGGTCACGGGTTCGAGTCCCGTACGCACCGCACCAACAAAAGAAGAAGAGAGCCTCCTGATTTTTTCAGGAGGTTTTTTTTATGTTCTTTCATAAAAAAGCAAGAGGTTTCGAAATAATTCGGAACCTCTTTTAATTCATGAATGAAAAAGCAATCATTTCTTGACTTTCAAGTCGTCACAAGCGATTTTCGCAGTGTCAGCTTGATAAGCCGGAATGTGTTTTTCGTGTTTGCCTGATTTCTGCTTTTTAGGCTTTTTGTTTCCTGCAGCTCCCATATAAGAACCTCCCATTTATTAAGTTAAACATACTATAAATTGAAGAGTCGTGTTCGGTTATAAATAATAGCTGGACAGCTCTAATTGTTATCCCACAAAAAACGAGCCATATGTTGGAAAAGAGAAATCTTTTTTACAATAGAATGCCAATCTGGCATTCTCCTATCGTCCTCCGGTGCAGACGGCTAAAAGGCGGGGAAGCGTTTTCTGAAGTAAAGCGTACAAAGCCAAGCAAATAAGTATTACTATAGTAGGCCAAGCTAGATAGAATGCAAACATCATGACATCGTTTTGTGGTGGTAGATAATGCATCGTTAGCTTTTTTAGTAGCTGCAAAAGTAGATCATGAGTCGAAAAAACAAAGAAACTACTACCTGCAAGGAACGTATTGACACGAACTCTTTGCGTAGATAATCCCTTTGCGCAGATGAGTACTACGAAAGCCATGCCCACAAGAATACCTAATCGATGAAAATAAATGTTGTAGACTTCCTCTCTAGTCAGCCAGTCTAGGGCTGCTAACAGGGGATAAAGTATATAAACAGGGTGTGCAAACTTAGCAAAGACTTCTAGAAAGAGTTTTTGATGGATGCTGAAATAAGCTCCTAAAGAGAAGTAAAATATTGAGGGGAATCCAATTTCAAAAGCAGGCGGGCACCAATCAAAATACCACACAATTCCACTTAGTAACATGAAATAACCGGAGAATCGTTTAATCAGCACATATAGTAGGGGGGAGAGTAGCATGGCGACCATCAAGTCGCGTACAAACCACATTGGCCCATTCGAAGGGCCTCCATCATCGATTGCCCAGAAAATATTTAGATAATCAACCCATGTATAGTCGATAAAAGCTTTCTTATCGCCCGACATAAGTCCGGATAATAGCATCTGTGCCGAAAAATAGAATAGCGCAGTGAGTGCATTCCATATCAAATAAGGAACTAAAAGTGTGCGTGCTCTACTTTTTAATTTCGTAAGGTAACCTTGGCATAAAAAGGGTTCGGCTTTCACGAAAAATAGATATCCCGAAATGAGAAAGAATAAAGGTACTGCGATATTGGACAAAACGTTTGAAATGAAATATGAGACTCCAATATAGTATGGCATGCTAACCTTTTCAAGAATATTAGTTCCTCCATATACAGCTTTTAATACATGCGAATGAATAAGTACAACTCCTATGATTAAAGGGAAGCGCAGAAAATTAATAGTTTGACTCTGTAGTTTGGAAAAATCTGTTGAGCTCATTATTCTTGTCTTTTTATTTTTTTATCGTGTAACTTTTAAAAGTGCTAATATAGCACTATTTAGAGAATCGAGTAAGAAGGTATTTTTTTGAAACTACCAGCCAATGCGACATGTGTTTTTTGGTATTAGGAAATTTTATAAATTCATACAATATCGATGGCAATAACTCGGAATGTGGATTCGATTTTAGCATCCCCATCAGAAAGCTATAAAGCGCATGCTCTTCATTTCTTTTTATTTCTTTCTGCGAGTATGTGCCACTAAAGAGTGGAAGAAAGGCTCTCCATTTCTTGCGATGCATATGCACCACTTCAGTATACCAACTGCTATTGAAACTTCCGAATGAAAAGTGTTCCACTTCGATGCATCGGCAACTGTAGTTTGTATATTTTTTTGCTACGTTTAGTGT
>JAGPIY010000109.1:3992-6491 GCA_018054715.1 Bacteroidaceae bacterium | reverse complement strand
CCGGATTGGCCACGAAGAAGTTTGCTTACTTCAACACTGGTTTGCCCTTTAGTACTTTGTTTGTCTATTTCCAAAATGACATCACCAGCTCGCAGACCATATCGGTCTGCCGGCATTCCTTTATAAGGCTCATTTATAACTACCTGCCCATCTTTGTAGTCAGAGATAGCAGCTCCAATACCTCCATAATTCCCGCTCATCATCGTTTTAAAATCAGTTGCCTTGTCTTCTGCGTAAAACTCAGTATAAGGGTCAAGTGTTTTAAGCATAGCCGAGATGGCTGTTTGTATCGTTTTTTCCGGATTTATGCTGTCCACGTAAAAGAGGTCAATATTTTTAAAAACCAAATTGAAATAATCTAGGTTCTTGCTTACTTGAAAACGATGGTTTTCGGCTGCTCGTGTGATAAAAATAGTACAGCATAGCAGTATGAATACTATCAACGTTCGTTTTTTAGAATTGCTCTTTTTCATTTCTCTTCGTTTTAGTTACAAAGGTATAGGTTTTTGCTGAATAATCAATGTTTATTCAGCAATTTCTTTTACGCGTTTTCTTATTTTTTCCCATTTTGGAGCAGAGAGAGTAGTTCCCATTTCTTGAATCACTTCGCCTCCCATGTAGTTCCCTAAATCTCCACATTTCTGAAGAGGAAGCCCTTGCGCATAACCTAATAAGAAGCCTGCTGCAAAATAGTCACCGGCACCGGTTGTATCCATTGCTTGTGCTGAAGAAGCTTTTGAGTGGATTACTAAATTATTTTGCTGTATGTATGCACCTTCCTTGCCTACTTTGATAATTGCGATTTCGCACAGTGCGGCTAATTGAGCTAATGCTTCTTCGGGTGCTTTTCCGGTAAAAGCTTTCGCTTCTTCCTCATTGGCAAGTAAGATATCTACATGTGCATTAAGAAGTTCTTCGAAGAAAGTTAGGTCGGCCTCTACTACATTATAACTAGCGAGATCGAGTACAATTTTCAATCCGCCTTTTTTAGCCAAGTGGATTGCTTTTAATATCATTTCATGATCCTGTACAAGATATCCTTCAATATATAGAAACGTATATCCTTTAAAGAGTTTAGGGGTTAATTCCTCTGCTTTCAAAGTAGAGGCAGCTCCTAAGAAAGTGCCGAATGTGCGTTCGCCGTCGGGAGTAACGAAGCAGGCTGCCACCCCTGAAGGTTCAGTGCATGCTGTTAGTTTGGTTTCTACTCCCAATTTTTTTAAGGTAGTCTCAAAGAAACGTCCGTAGAGGTCATCTCCAACTTTCCCGATAAATCCGCAAGGATGTCCAAGGTTTGCTAAAGCTTTAATGGTATTTGCTGCTGAGCCTCCTGTGGCAAAGTTTGTTTCTTTGTCCTGAAGCAACTTGTTTATAACCAATAAAGTATCTTCATCGATCAGCTGCATGCTGCCTTTTGGAAGACTCATTCTTTGTAGCAGTTTCTCGTTTTCTAACTTTGTTAGTACGTCTGTTAGAGCATTACCTAAACCAATAATTTTCATCTTTTTCGAAAAATTTTCGGCAAAGATAGTGTTTATTTCGGAAAAATGCATTATCTTTGCACCGCAATTAAGAAAAAAACATTCTTCCTTAGCTCAGTTGGTTAGAGCATCTGACTGTTAATCAGAGGGTCCTTGGTTCAAGTCCAAGAGGGAGAGCTTTCTTACTTAAATGCATACTTCTTTTGAAGTAACACCGAGCAAAAGCTCAAATTCTTCCTTAGCTCAGTTGGTTAGAGCATCTGACTGTTAATCAGAGGGTCCTTGGTTCAAGTCCAAGAGGGAGAGCAAATTAGATAAGCCTGCATTGTTTTGCAGGCTTTCTTTTTTAGTAACTATAACTTTTATTCTTCTTTAATTTAAAGGCTGTAAGTATTCTCTATTTCCAATATTATATTTATCTTTGCCTCATAACTAACTCTAAAATTAAAGAACAATGAAAAACGCTTTATCTTTGAGTACACTTTTAGTACTTTTATTCATCTTCTCAGGATGTAATGTCAATGCAGTAGTGTCTAGTAAGAATTATATCACAAAGCAGCTTCCAGCTCCCTCCAATTTTCAAGCGATTGAGGTAGAGGGTAGTGCCGATGTGGAGTATAGACAAAGTCCTAATGGACAATTAGGAATACGAGTTTATGGCTCCGATAATGTGGTAGAATTATTAGATATAAAGGTTGTTAATGGAACTTTACGCGTATCCTTTAAAGATAATGTTTCTATTACAGGTGAGAGCAAATTGAAAGTTTTTGTTGTTTCCCCTCGTTTAGATGAAGTAGTAATTACCGGCTCGGGGGATGTTAATTTAAAAGGAGCTGTTCATGGAGAAAAGTTCGATGTGTCAATTACCGGAAGTGGTGATGTAGAATCGGATGATTTGTTCTATAAAGAAGTAAATGCAGTGATTACCGGAAGTGGCGAAATTGATCTTTGCACTTTGAAATCGGATTTAGTGAAAGCTCAAATAAGCGGTTCAGGGGATGTAGAATTAAAAGGTTCT
>JAGPIY010000109.1:0-3892 GCA_018054715.1 Bacteroidaceae bacterium | reverse complement strand
TGCATCGCCTCTTTATTTTGTTTTGCGAATTTACGACCGTGAAATCATTAGCGCATCTCTGTATAAGGAATATTATCCTTGTCGTTGTAGTCGAGGTTTTCACCAGCCATACCCCAAATGAACATGTAGTTGCTAGTACCTGCCGCAGCATGGATAGACCATTCGGGCGACATGATAGCTTGTTCATTCTTTAACCAAACCACACGATTCTCTTTCGGTTCACCCATCAAATGGCAAATCATGTTGCCTTGAGGAACTTGAAAATAGAAATAAGCCTCAATACGACGGCCGTGTGTATGTGCAGGCATGGTGTTCCATACGCTACCGGTCTTAAGCTCGGTAAGTCCCATTTGTAGTTGGCAAGGTCCTTCCGATAGTACATTCTTAACAATCAATTGATTGATTACACGATCGTTGCTATCTTCCATCTTACCGGCTTTAATTACTTTAGCTTTGTCGTAAGTGATAAGTTGAGTTTTATAGCTTTTATCAGCTCTAGCAGAGTTTATATAGAACTTTGCAGGATTTGAAGCATCTTTACTCTCAAACTTCACATCTTTGTTTCCGCTACCTACATAAAGTGCTTCTTTAAACTTCAACGCATATTTCTTGCCGTCTACAATCACATTACCTTCGCCACCTACATTGATAACTCCCAACTCGCGAGCGAAGAGGAAATAAGGAGCTTTTAAAGGATCGATAGTATCTAGCGTTAGTACTTTAGCCACAGGCATTGCACCACCGTAGATAAAACGGTCGTACATAGAATAGGTGAGATTGATTTCATCGGCTGCCATAACCTTCTCCATTACGAACTCGCTGCGTAAGCGATCGGTATCGTACCCCTTTACATCTTTAGGGTTACAAGCAGTCTGCATCTGGTAGTTTACTTGTGCCGAAGCACTGAGGGCAGCTACGCCCAACATCATTGCAATTGCGAATCTTTTCATTGTTTCTCTTTTTTATATATTTAGTTATTAGCAGCTTCAGCATCCGCTTTGTTCTGCTTGATAATTGCGCGACGATTTAAGAACATCAGTCCCATGGTAAAGATCACTAACACGATTGAGCCAACAGTTTTAAAGGTGGTAGTAAGGTGGAAGAGAATCCATGCGAAAGGGCTAGAAGCAAAATCGAGTGCTCCACCTTGGAATCCTGCAGGAATATCTACCGCAGCATCTTTCGTAATCACAAAAACATCTTTAGCGGCCAAGGTGAAAGCCGGTGCCAAGTTTGTTACGAAGTATAATCCGGCTATAAGAATAACCAATCCGATGATAAAAGTTTTAAGCACATTTCCTTTAGTGATAGGCAATATCATAGGGAAGAGGTAGAACATACCCGCCAATGAAGCCAGTGGTAAGAACTCGTTTCCGGGAAGTGCTACTGCTAATAGTAGAGCCACCGGAATAAGTAGCAAGGAAACGACCAAAGTAGCAGGGTGCCCAATTACCAATGCCGGACTCATGCCGATATACAAACCGGCACTGCCTTTGAATTTCTTTGCAATCATTTTTTTTGTAGCATCCGAGATTGGCAGTAAACCTTCGATGAACAAGCCGGTTATGCGAGGTATTAACTCCATTACTGCACCCATCTTGATACCCAAACCGAGTAGGTCGGGAAGTTCGTATTGTGCAAGCGTTCCGATACCGCAACCTACAATGATACCCAAAAACAACGGTTCGCCGAGCAATCCGAATTTTTGCTTCATCCCTTCGGCGTCAATATTGATTTTGTTAAAGCCGGGAATGAGATCAAGTAGTTTGTTAATGCCGATGGCAAACGGAACGAATCCTTGGCAAAAAGGCTGAGGAATGGAAATCCCATCCATCTTATCGTAGAATTTTTGGAACTTTGGTGCTGTATAATCTGCTAAAATCAATGTAATGATGTAGCAAATAATTGCGGTGAAGAAGCCCCATAGCAAACTATTGGTAGTAAAATACACAATAGCCCCGATAAAAGCAAAGTGCCAATAGTTCCATAAGTCGATGTTCACTGTTTTTGTGGTTTTGGTAAGAAGCATAATAATATTTACTCCTAAACAAACCGGGATGATGAAAGCTCCTACTGAGGTGTTGTAGGCTACTGCAGCCGCAGCCGGCCAACCCATGTCGAAGATGCCGAGCTTTAGATTGTATATTTTTACTACTTCTGTTAGTGCGGGGCCTAAGCTAGTTGTAAGCAATGCCGTAACTACCGACAGTCCCACAAAACCGACACCTACTAGAAGACCGCTCTTCAGCGCTTTAGGCAATTTGATGCCAATGCAGACGCCAAGGATGGTGAAGATGATAGGCATCATTACTGCAGCGCCTAATCCTACGATGTACTTAAATACTTCTTCCATTTCGTTTTTCTTTGTTTTTGGTTTTAATTAGTTTTCCTTTATTTCTGTGCAAAAATAGCTTTTTTTATTGGCTTATGCAATTATTTGACTGCGATTTTGCTATTTTTTGCATCGGAACTTGTATCTTTGTCTTTAAAAATTAGCGGAATAATGAATGACAAAAAGAACATAGAGGCTCATCCCTTGCTCCCTTTTCTCCCTGAGGAAGCTAAGTTGTTGATGTTGGGGAGTTTTCCACCGCCTCGAAAACGTTGGTCGATGAACTTTTACTATCCCAATTTGCAGAACGATATGTGGCGTATTTTCGGCAAAATTTATTTTGCCGATCCGGTATATTTCTTGACTCCCGACGGAAAGGCGTTCGACCAGCCACGCATCGAAGCTTTTGCCCGCAGAGTAGGTCTTGCGCTTTTTGATACTGCTTCTGAGGTGCGACGGTTACAAGAAAATGCTTCTGATAAATTTCTAGAAGTAGTCACCCCTACCGATGTGGTAGCTTTGTTGCATCAGCTTCCCCATTGTCGGGCACTAGTGGTAACGGGGCAGAAGGCGATGGAGGTGATTCGTACTCAACTCTTATCGGCGATCAATTCTTCGGGCGATCTTGTGCTTTCTGCTGAGGCATGGCCTGAACCAAAAATCGGTGGTTTCGTAGAATTTATGCTCGAAGGCCGTGTGCTACGCCTTTATCGCATGCCTTCTTCTAGTCGTGCTTATCCCTTAGCCCTCGAAAAAAAGGCAGCTTATTATAAAGAAATGCTGCAACAATTGTCGCTTCTTTTCTCGGCAGAGGAGTGAGAAAGAGGTCTTTCGATTTGTTTTAATGCACAGATAGTTAAATACTTGTGCCTTTTGAGGCGGAAACCAGTTTTTTTTCGTACCTTTGCACCCCAAATAAAGGACAATAACGGGGAAGAGGTCCCCATTAAATGAAGAAATCGATATGATTACAGCATCGAATGTATCTGTGCAATTCGGAAAAAGAGTATTATTCAACGATGTAAATTTAAAGTTTACCAACGGAAACTGCTACGGAATAATTGGCGCTAATGGCGCAGGAAAATCAACCTTCTTGAAGGCCATATCAGGAGAAATAGAACCGACTACAGGTCGTATTGAAATGGGACCGGGTGAGCGTCTCTCTGTGCTTTCACAGGATCACTTTAAATATGATGAGCATACTGTACTCGACACTGTATTGATGGGGCACACAGTGATGTGGAATATCATGAAGGAGCGCGAAGTACTTTATGCCAAAGAAAACTTCAGTGATGAAGATGGATTGAAAGCTGCGGATTTGGAAGAAAAGTTTGCAGAGTTGGATGGCTGGAATGCTGAAAATGATGCGGCACAACTATTGAGCGGCTTGGGTATTAAGGAATCGATGCATTATCAATTAATGGGTCAGCTTAGTGGTAAAGAGAAAGTACGCGTAATGTTGGCACAAGCTCTTTATGGAAATCCTGATAATTTGTTACTCGATGAGCCTACCAATGACCTTGACCTTGAAACGGTGATTTGGTTGGAGGAATATCTTGC
>JAGPIY010000108.1 GCA_018054715.1 Bacteroidaceae bacterium | reverse complement strand
TCGTAGAACTTAGCTCGGCAGTATATTTGGTAAGGTCGGTATTTGGAACCGTACCTTTTTGATTGCGATAACCTAGCGAAGCTCGGGTGGTAGAATTATCTTTAACCGAAGTTATCGATATGTTGTGCGTTTGCGAATAACCTGTTTGTAGGAAATCTTTAATATTGCTGGAATGAGAAACCCATGGAGTGGCAATGCGGTTACCGTTTGCATCAAGTGGGCTGTCGAACTGAGTTAATAAGAGACCTGCATCGAGTCGCGGCCCCCAACTCATATCATTGGCATCGTTTACTCCTCCGCTTTTACCATCCACGTAAGAATATCCACAGTTACTACTTGTATTCTTAGGTTCTATATATCCACCTGCAGCAAATTCTTGGTAGCTGCCTGTGTATCCTGCAGTTTGAGCTAGTTTGTAGTCGTATTCAGCACCTTGATAACCTTGTCCGTAAGAGTTTTGCATTTTAGGAATCTGATACATCTCATCTACAGTGAAGCTACCATCATACTGTACGGTAACACCTTTGTCTTTTCCTTTTCCCTTTTTGGTGGTAACCAAAATAACTCCGTTACCGGCTTGCATGCCGTAAAGAGCAGCCGAAGGACCTTTTAGTACAGAGATTGATTCAATGTTGTCGGGATCAATGTCGTTCAGTCCGGAACCAAAGTCGACCGATTCGTAGGTTGCAAGGTTGTTCGATTTCTGGTCATTTGCAATCGGCACTCCGTCTACCACGATTAGTGGCTGGTTATTACCTAGGGAACCGTTACCACGGATTGTGATACGTTGCGAAGCGCCCAACTGTCCACCTCCGGTGCTGACTTGCATACCTGCCACTTTGCCGCTTAAGGCAGTGCCAAGGTTGGTTTGTGCGGTTTCGGTCAGTGTGCTACCTTTTACTTCTTGTAAGGCGTAGCCCAATGCTTTCTTTTCTTTGGTAACGCCCATGGCAGTAACTACAACTTCGCTTAACGAACGATCGTCGGATGAAAGTACAATTTTCAAATCGGGCTTAATAGCCACTTCTTTTGTTTGCATTCCAATGAAAGATACGACTAACGTTTTAGCTGAACTCGGAATGCTTTGAAATGAGAACTTGCCATCTACGTCGGTAACGGTGGCTGTCTTTGTGCCTTTTACAAAGATTGTAGCTCCTAGTAGGGGCTCATTGTCTTCGCTGGAAATGACGATACCTGAAATCTTGCCCGTTTGGGCTTCTGCATAGCTTACACCTATTATAATGGTGAGCAGAAAAAGGAAGAGTCTTTGTTTCATACCTTCATAGAATTAATTTTGTGTGTGTTACTTTTTTGCTTTTTTTACGTTTGCAAAGGTATGGCTTTTTGCTTTGCGCAGAAACAAATAGATATATAAATTTATATAGAAAAGTTATTTTGATATAGATATTAATAAAAAAGCATCTTTTTAATGTATTTTGTTTGTATTTATATGCCAATTTGATTCGGATTGAAATATACTATAGTTTAAGAGAAATATTATTTTTTAAGAATTTGTATCGGTTTTATTGAATATCCTTTTTTTATAATGACCAAATAGGTGATCGTATTTCTAAAAACAGAAAGGTAGCTTCGAAATTGACACAATCGCTCTTCCTTAAACTGGATACGACATAAAAAACGAATGCCAACTGCTGAATCATTTTCAGCAGTTGGCAAAAACTTATTCAGCCGCCTCTTAAAAATGAACTTAACAGTCGGCGGTAGTTTCTTTGATAGGAATGTTATTGCAATCCACCACCAATAAGAAAGGTGGTTGTGAGCTTACTCACAAAGTTCTATTAAGTTACCTTCCGGGTCGAGTATCACACTTTCGTAATAACCATCGCCTGTAGTGCGTGGCTCACTGGCCACAATATATCCATCGGTGTGTAATTGCTTGGTTAGCACATCTACTGTATTTTTGCTGCCTACCGAAATTGCGAAGTGAGCAATTCCTTTCATTCGACCTCTTTGTATAGGCTCTTCCGTAATATCCGGTTGATGCATTAACTCAATTCGTGTTCTACTGTTGGGAAACGACAGGAAGTACGCCGTATAGTTCTTTTTCTCATTTGTGTACTTTTCGCCGCTTACCATATTGAAATAAGTTTGGTAGAATTTTTTCATTAATTCGAGATCTTCTACCCACACAGCTAGATGTTCTATATTCATTGTTCTTGTTTTTTGTTGACCGGATTTGTTTGCAAAGATACGATTCTCTTCGAAAAAAGAACTGATAATCGCGTGAAATGCATGTTAAATAATTGAATTTTGTAGGGTAATTTTCTAAAAAGAATCGTATCTTTGCAAGCAAATTAATGAAAATGAGAATTGAAAATCCACAAGTAGAACAAATGACGTCGTTCATTGTTATGGACGTATTAGAGCGAGCAAATGAGCTGCAAAGACAAGGAATCTCGGTTATCCATATGGAAGTAGGAGAGCCTGATTTCGATATGCCCGAATGTGTGGCAGAAGCGGCAAAGCAGGCTATCGATTCTCATCAAACCCATTATACGCATTCTTTGGGCACTCCTCAGTTGCGTGAAGCCATTGCGCAGTTTTATTATCAGGAATATGGAGTGACTGTAAATCCGGATTGCATTGTGGTTACCTGTGGCTCTTCGCCGGCTATTCTTTTGGCTTTGATGGTACTGTGTAGTGCAGAAACGGAAATCATCATGTCGAACCCGGGTTATGCTTGTTATCGCAACTTTACCTTGGCCGCAGGCGGTAACCCCGTGTTGGTTCCGTTGCTTGCAGAGAATGGTTTTCAGTACGATATTGAGGAAATAAAAAAGTGCATCACCCGTCATACGGGAGCCCTTTTTATTAACTCTCCGATGAACCCTACCGGTACTTTGCTCAGCGAAGATTTCTTTCGTGAAGTGGCACAACTGGGTGTACCGATTCTTTCAGATGAAATTTATCACGGATTGGTATACGAAGGTCGTGCACATTCTATCTTAGAATATACCGATAATGCGTTTGTGTTGAATGGCTTTTCCAAACGATTTGCAATGACCGGACTTCGTTTGGGTTACCTCATCGCTCCGGAGATTTATATGCCGTCTTTGCAAAAGTTGCAGCAGAATCTCTTTATTTGTGCTCCCAGTATTGCTCAAGAGGCAGGAATTGCTGCTCTTGCTCATGCGGATAAGGATGTGCAACGGATGTGTGCCATTTACGATGAGCGTAGACGTTACCTATTGACGCGTTTGCCTGAGATGGGTTTCAAGATAGATAAAGAGCCTCAAGGGGCATTCTACGTGTTTGCTGATGCACGCAAGTTCACTAACAACTCCTATAAGTTTGCTTTCGAGGTACTCGAAAATGCACACGTCGGTATTACACCGGGTGTGGATTTCGGCACAGGGGGTGAGGGCTATGTGCGTTTTTCGTATGCCAATTCGATGGAGAATCTCAAAGAAGGGCTCGATCGTTTGGAATGTTATTTAAAGAATCGTTAATACTGATATATGATGCAATCTCCTCTTTATCGCGATTTTAGTAACTGGCTTGCCGAAATCTTTCCTTTCAAGGTTCAGAAGATTTCGTTGCATGCGGGTTTTACTTGTCCCAATCGCGATGGAAGTATAGGGCAGGGAGGCTGTACCTATTGTAATAACCAGACATTCAATCCGGCTTATTGCGAAACCGAAAAAAGCATAACCAGACAGTTAGAAGAGGGGAAAGCTTTCTTTGCACGGAAGTATCCTTCGATGCGTTACTTAGCTTATTTCCAGGCTTACACCAATACGTATGGCGATTTCGACTCTTTGCGGCGGAAGTACGAAGAAGCTTTGGCAGTAGAGGGGGTAGTAGGGTTGGTAATCGGTACTCGTCCCGATTGTGTATCGCCCGAGCTGCTCGATTATTTTGCGAGTTTGCGGCAACGGACTTTCGTACTACTGGAATATGGCATTGAGTCGGTATACGATACCACTCTTCAGCGTATCAACCGCGGACATTCGTTTGCTGTTTCTCAATGGGCGATACGTGAAACGGCAGCGCGAGGTATACCTGTTGGTGGACATGTAATATTAGGGCTTCCCGGTGAGTCGCGTGAACAAGTACTTGCTTCGGCTTCTCAGCTATCGGCCTTGCCGCTTACTTTGCTGAAGCTCCACCAGCTTCAGCTTATTAAGGATACCCGCATGGCGCACGAATACTTTCTCGATGCACACGATTTTCCTTGCTATACGGTAGAGGAATATGTTGATTTACTAGTCGACTATTTGGCTTTGCTTCGTCCCGATTTGGTACTCGACCGTTTCGTGTCGCAATCGCCTCCCGACTTGCTGGCCTTGCCGGGCTGGGGATTGAAGAATTTCGAGTTCACCGAGCGATTGAAGAAGCGGCTTCGTGAACGCAATATTCACCAAGGTCAAGCTTATTTTCCTGCCCAACAAATTAAAAATGCTGCCCGGTAGATTTAATTTGTTGCTCAGCAAATTTAATTTCTTGCTTTATAAATTTAAAAAGCTCGCGATAAAATACTAAAATAAAAACTCAAAAATAAATTGTAATTATGGTAGACATTCAGTTAACAGGTCAGATTTATTATGTAGGCGTGAACGATCGTAATACACCCCTTTTTGAGGGGATGTGGTCCTTGCCTCATGGGGTAACGTACAACTCCTATCTTATTGTCGATGAAAAAGTAGCTTTGATCGACACTATTGAGATTTCTTTTTTAAACCTTTTTCTGGATAAGATCCGGAATATACTGGGTGATCGTCCTATCGATTATTTGATTATCAATCATATGGAGCCCGATCATTCCGGCGCTATTGAAGTAATTAAACAGTTATATCCTGAAATCATTATAGTGGGTAATAAACATACTTCGGGTATGGTGGAAGGTTTTTATAGTAAACCGGCTCATGAACTTATTGTGGCTGATGGTGATACGCTTTCGTTGGGTAGGCATAAACTGCAGTTCATTCTGACTCCTATGGTGCATTGGCCTGAAACGATGATGACTTACGATGCTACTGAGAAGGTACTCTTTTCGGGCGATGGCTTTGGTTGTTATGGTACTTTGAATGGGGCAGTGGCAGATAGTCAATTTAATACCGACTTTTATATTGATGAGATGATACGTTATTATGCTACCATCGTAGGTAAATACGGCTCTCCGGTGCAGAAAGCTCTTGCGAAACTCTCTCATCTTGATATACAAATCATCTGTTCCACTCACGGTCCGGTATGGATGGAGCGAGTACCAGAGATTGTAGCTGTTTACGATCGTCTTAGCCGTAGCGAAACTGAAGAGGGGGTAGTTATTGCTTATGCTTCGATGTACGGAAATACAGAACAACTTGCTGAGGAAATTGCTGCTGAACTTTCGTTGGCTGGTGTACGGAACATCGCGATTCACAAAATAAACAAGGGCGATTCGTCGCTTATTTTGCGTGATATATTTAAATATAAAGGGTTAATTATTGGAGGTACTACTTATTGTGGTACTATACATCCCGATTTGGAAACTTTTTTAGAGAAACTTTCTGTACGCGATTTAAAGAATCATTATGTGGGCTGTTTCGGATCGTTCTCTTGGGCCGGGCAGACTGCAAAACGTCTTAAAGCATGGGTTGAAGATCGTCCGGCACTCGAACTCGTAGAACCTGTGGTTGAACTAAAGCAAGGCCGTTTGGCTGATACTGCTGCTGCTGTGAAAGAGCTTGCACAAGCAATGGCTAAAAAGTTGAAAGCGTAAACAAGCTTTCCTTTACTTATTCGGATCTTTGTGATCTTTTGTGATGGATATTTTAAGGCATCCTTAGAATGCATCCTAACATCGCTCTTAACGAATTGTTCCTTACAATGGACAATCCCTCCTTACAATGGATTCATTTTTACTGTGTATCCTTTTTCTAAAAAAATCACCCGCTTAAGGTCCTTCCTAAGCGGGTGATTTTTTAGTTAGTTATCGAAGCGCGTTTATACGATAAGTGAGTTTATACGCTTAAATGTTACGCTTTATTGAATGTTCTTACGAATCTTCTTAAGGTACTGTTTCATGCCTTCTGCATCTTTCTTGTCAATGATTTCAAGAATATGCTTCAGCTCCAATCGAATCTTTTCTACTTGTTTCGATGTACGTGGATTGAATAGAATCTCTTGCAGGAGATAATCATCTTCGTTCAGCAATCCTTGTGCAATAGCCATGTGCTTCTTAAAAGTAGTACCCGGAGCCTCTTGATGTTGCATTACAGCAGCAAATACAAACGTCGATACAAAGGGAATACTTAGTGAGTAGGCTACCGTATCATCGTGTTCGTCGAACGAATACTCAAAGATATTCAGCTTCAAACTCTGATACAGGTCTTTAAAGAAGACTTTACCTAAGTGGTCGCTCTCCGAAATGACAATCGCACTTTCCGAACTTAAGTTGGAAAGACTGGCAAATGTAGGGCCAAACATAGGGTGCGTACTCACGAAGCGGAAACCACATTCCGCATAAAAAGCTCTCAGTCCGTTTTTTACGCTGGCAA
>JAGPIY010000107.1 GCA_018054715.1 Bacteroidaceae bacterium | reverse complement strand
TTGCGGGGTTGAAACAGCTACATTCGCATTATTTCGATTGCTTTGCTGATTTTTTGTGTTGTTTGTAGAACTTGTTTTGTTATTAGAAGAACGAGCTGATCTTTTGCGCTCAGGTAACTCCTCACCTACATTTTTCGAAGCCGCAATAGCTTGTTCATCAATAATCTTGTAAATTAGTTCTGTTTTCTGGTAAGTATTGGCTTTCGCAATGCCTAGATTTACTGCAATAGATTGCAGCTCGGAAATATCCTTTCCATTGAGTTGGATGATGTTATACATATGTATAATAAACGATTAAAATGTGTCTTTTTGAATTTGCTTTTGGAACTAAAAGCGTGCAAATGTACATATAATTTTTAAAAAACACTATATTTTTGCATTTTTTATTGCCTCTACCCTGAAAATAATGCAAGAAAAGGCGTATATTTGCGCAAAATAAGATAGATCAACATGAATAGAAGATATTTAGGAACTGGCGTTCTTGCTGCTGTCTGCGGATTAATTTCACTAACTTTGCAAGCTCAAAAAATCTCTCGAGTAATGAAACGCTCTTTTAATATAGAAAAAGGTGGATTATTAAAGAGTAAACTTACACAACAAGAAGCTGAAGGCATTACGCAGTTGACTTTATCGGGACGTATTAATGCAAGCGATTTTCGATTGATGCGCGATAGCTTGTTGCATTTGGAAATTCTTGATTTGAGTAATGCCACAATCTCTTCAATGGTAGGTAAAGGTGGAACTACCGACGAGGGTTTTATTATTTATGTAAAAAGCACAATTCCTGAATATGCTTTTAGCAAACAAGAGAATGGCCTTTTAAAAGGTAAACAAACCTTGCGTGAAGTTTGGCTTCCTAATGCAACAATCAATATTGATAAATGTGCATTTACTAACTGTTCGAATTTAAATCTAATAGTGATTCGCAAAAAGACTGCACCTAATTTAATGCAGGGAGCCTTAAATGACAGTATAACCGCTATTTTCGTTCCATTAGGTTGCCGTGATGAATACCGAAATCACAAAGGATGGGCTGAATTTAATATTATGGAGGGTATCCCTATTCGATGTGAAGTTCATTTAAATAGTCCCGGAACGTTAGGTGATGAATTACTTAAAATGGGCAATCAACCTAGTGATGTAAACTATCTTACTGTAACCGGTAGAATGGATGAAAGTGATTTAAAGTTAATTCGAGATTACATGCCTAAGCTAGTTGGAATAAATTTAGAAGGAACCACAGTGAAAGTTTTGCCGGATTACCTCTTTTCTCAGAAAAAGTTCTTGATGGAAGTAGTACTCCCTGAGAATTTGGAACGCATTGGACAATATGCCTTTAGTGGTTGTGCACGATTAAATGGAACCATTGTGATTCCGGCACAAGTAGCAGAAATCGGAGAGGGAGCTTTTCTCGACTGTAATAGATTGAAATTTATAAAAGTAACAGGTCAAAAGCTCGTTAGCATTGGGGACAACCTATTCCGAAACAGTTCCAATCGAATAAAATATATACACTAAGTCTATAGAAAGTATAACTTGCAAGAATATAAAAAAGCGTATCTAACAGTTTAAAAGATGCGCTTTTTATTCTGCCAAACCCATGTTTTGGCAAACTGTTTGTTGTGAGATAAGCATAAAATAAGAATTATAAAATGATATGACACATACAAATTACTCTCAAAAAGAAGAATCTCTTCAGAAAGAAGAGCCACAAAATGAAATCAACAACGAGCAGCCAATTACAAATGAAGCTGGCGAAAGTGATCCGGAGGCTTTAGCTGAAGCTACTTTAGATGCAGAGCTTACAGCAGAAGAGGCATTAAAGTTGGAACTTGATAAAGCTGTTGAAGGCTTGGCTGATATAAAAGATAAATATCTTCGTCTGAGTGCAGAGTTCGATAACTTTCGTAAACGAACTATGAAAGAAAAAGCTGAATTAATATTGAATGGCAGTGAGAAGACCCTAATTGCAGTACTTCCTGTACTAGACGATTTAGAACGGGCACTTCAAACAATGGAAAAAGCTGAAGATGTAGCTGCTGTAAAAGAAGGAGTGGATTTGATTTATCAAAAGTTCCTTAAAATACTCGCACAAAATGGAGTTTCTCCAATTGAAACAGTAGATCAGTCATTAGATACAGATTTCCATGAAGCCATTGCAATGATACCTGCTCCTACAGAAGAGCTGAAAGGAAAAATTCTTGATTGCGTAAAAAAGGGATACATGCTAAATGAAAAAGTAATTCGCCATGCACAGGTGGCTGTAGGACAATAATATCACAAAAACAAAAAGCTATGGCTGAGAAGAGAGATTACTATGAAGTCCTCGGAGTTGCAAAGACTGCTAGCAAGGACGAAATAAAGAAAGCATATCGTAAAAAAGCAATTGAATTTCATCCCGATAAGAATCCGGGCGATAAATCTGCAGAAGAAAAATTTAAAGAAGCTGCTGAAGCTTACGAGATTCTTTCTGATGATCAAAAGCGTGCACGCTATGATCAGTTCGGTCATGCAGGGCCGCAAGCCGGCTTTGGAGGTGGTGCCGGTGGCTTTGGAGGCGGACAAGGAATGTCAATGGATGACATCTTCTCTATGTTCGGAGACGTCTTCGGAGGGCACATGGGTGGATTTGGCGGAGGTAGAGGCCAACAACAACAGCGTTATCACCGTGGAAGTGACCTTCGGGTAAAGGTTAAACTTACCTTAGAAGAAGTTGCCTCTGGAGTAGAGAAGAAATTAAAAGTAAAAAAATATGTGCCTTGTTCACACTGCCATGGCTCAGGTGCAGAAGGTCAAAGTGGATTAGAGACTTGCCCAACTTGTCATGGATCGGGCTCTGTAATACGTAATCAGCAAAGTATTTTCGGTACTATGCAAATGCAAACTACTTGTCCGACCTGTGGTGGTGAAGGTAAAATCGTTAAAAACAAATGTAAGCATTGTGCCGGCGAAGGCATTGTATATGGTGAAGAGACCATTAACGTAAATATACCAGCCGGTGTAATGGAAGGCATGCAGCTATCTATGGAGGGAAAAGGAAATGCAGGAAAACACAACGGTGCACCCGGCTCATTACTTATCTTGATTAGCGAAGAGCCACATAAAGAATTGATTCGCGACGATAACGACCTTATTTATAATTTACTCCTCACGCTTCCAACTGCAATATTAGGAGGAAGTGTAGAAGTGCCTACAATTACGGGAAAAGTAAAATTAAAAATTGAGGCCGGCACACAAGCCGGTAAAGTGTTACGATTACGCGGAAAAGGTTTACCAAGCATTAATTCCTATGGACATCCGGGTAGTGTAGGAGATTTGCTTGTGAATATTTGTGTGTATGTTCCGGAAAAACTTTCGAAGGAAGAAAAAGAAGCAATAGAAAAGTTTGCAGACTCTGATAATTTTACGCCATCAAGGACTATAAAGGATAAAATTTTCCAGAAGTTCATGCGCTTTTTCGATTAAATTGAAATTTTGTTTTTAAGAATACTTTTTTATTAATGGAAAACGTGCTAAGGAATTAAACCTTTAGCACGTTTTTTTGTCATATACATATTCTTTTTTATACCTAATACCAATGAAACTAAAAAACATCAATCCGCTATTTTTATCTCTATGTTTGGGCTTTATTCCTTTTTCGTTTTTCGCACAAAAGGCAAAAGCCTCTACTCCAAATAATCAAAACATAGAACAACATACAACTACCCATCGGCGCCCCGCCTCACGTACAGTAGGTACAGAGTTTAGGAACCCAATGGTACACGATCCTGTTATGATTAAAGAGGGTAACCGATATTATCTCTTTACTACCGGAAATGGAGTAAACGTTCTTTCAAGTTCAGATATTGAAACTTGGCGAGTTGAACCTAGCATCTTTGAGCAAGGGCCACAATGGGCTATAGACCTTATACCCGGTTTTAATAGACATATTTGGGCTCCTGATGTCATCTTCTACGAAGGACGTTATCATGTTTTCTATTCTTGTTCGGCATTTGCTAAGAACACCTCAGCAATTGGCCATGCTTCTACCCCCACTCTAGACAGTAAAGCCGCCAATTATGAATGGATAGATCATGGAATGGTTCTACAATCGATTCCATTTCGCGATATGTGGAATGCCATTGATCCTAATATTATTATTGATGGAGAAGGAACTCCTTGGATGGATTTTGGTTCTTTCTGGGACGGTATCAAGATGGTACGCCTCAAAAAGGATCTCAGTGGCCTCGCTCAACCTGAAGAATGGGTTTCCCTTTGTCGCCGAGAGCGCGAATTCAATTTAGACGATTCAAATCCGGGTAATGGAGCAGTTGAAGCTCCCTTTATATATAAGAAAGGAGAATACTATTACCTTTTTGTTAGTTTCGATTATTGTTGCCGAGGTAAAAATTCCGATTACAAAATAGCCATTGGACGATCAAAAGACATAAAAGGTCCCTATCTTGACCGCAAAGGGGAACGCATGGATAAGGGTGGCGGTACAATTCTGCTGAAAGGAAACAATCAGTATGCAGGTGTCGGGCACAATGCTGTTGTAAAAATAGACGGAAAAGAAACACTTGTTGCACATGCCTATCCGGTAGAAGACGATGCTCCCAGCAAATTAATACTTCGTACCATTGAATGGGATGTTGAAGGATGGCCGAACGTTTCCTGGTAATAATATCAATTAAGGAGATTCTGTGAATCTGTAAATAAATAAAGGGAGAAACTCGATTTGTTGAGTTTCTCCCTTTATTTACAACTCAATCAAAAGTTTATCTTCCTCAACCGAAATATCCTTTCGACAACGAAGTAAAGCATCCCATTCAGGGATGTACTTTTCACGATTAAAGTCAATGTTTTCAGAACCATGTGTATAAATTCGGTTCAATAAATTACCTACAGTGAGAGAATGCACGTCGAGAGAAGGCAAATAATAAGCTTCTCCATATTCTCTTTCACTATCCATTTCGTGCACCAAACCTATTTCTTGCAGCAAATTAAGAGTACTCTGTACCAATCGAATCGGAATTCTGCTTTCGCTAGAAATGCCATTCGAGGTGTAAGGTTTTTCGCCACGATGGAAACGCTTGCAAATAAGTGCCATAATAATGATAATAGTAAAATCACGATAGCGAGAAGTGATCTGCTTAGCATCCTCACTATAGTTGAGGTTACGGGCATTTTGCAATGCATAGTTTATTTCCACACCAAAAAGAATAATCGTCCAAGAAATCTGCAACCACAATAAGAAGAGAGGTAAAGCAGCAAACGATCCATAAATAGCATTATACTTCGAAATACCTACCTGTCCGTTAATATAGATGTATTGAAAAGCCTGATAACCCGATCCGGCCACAATACCTGCAATTAATGCCGGAACAAATCGAACCCTCGTATTGGGCATAAAAATAAATAAGCCAGTAAATACCAACCATGATAAAGCAAATGGAACCAAGCGTATTAAGAATTTCATCATTCCTCCTAAGAGAAGAAAACTATCCATTTGTTTAGCCACCTGTGCCACAAAAATACTTAATCCACCGGAAAGCACAATAAAGATAGGTAAGAAAAGGAATATACTAAAATAATCGGTTAATTTGCGATATAGTGTACGTGATTTCTTAATATTCCAAATATCATTGAAAGTCGTTTCAATATTACTTGTCAGATTTATCACCGTATAAAGTAACATTACCAATCCAACTCCAATAAAGACTCCTCCTTTTGCATTCATCAAATATGAATTTACAAAATCCAGTAGATGATCAGCTACATTTTTCTGTCCATTAAACGTTTGATAAATCTGATGCTCCATCAATTCATTAAAACCAAAGCCACGCGAAATAGCAAAACAAATGGCTAGAATGGGGACAATAGAAAGCAGTGTACTATAAGTAAGTGCTGCAGCACGATTGCTTAACTCGTTTTCTATAAATTCTCGAATGGCAATATAAACCACCCGAAGAAATCGCTTAAACAAGAGTTCCTTACGTGAAGAATCTTCATTGCTGTACCACAAGTCGTGAAGGAAATAGTTTTTTAAAGAAGTGAGACTCATATTTTTCTATAGAAAAGATTAAAGAGGTCCTAAAAAAAGAATGTGCAGTGGCTCTATGAGCCGGGTTTTGTACTCATCATCCGTATCTTAACAAGTTAAGACGCAATAACAAGTGCTTGTCATTTATCTACGCCGATGGTCACCCAACAGCTCTATCGTTCTACCCTCCAGCTGGAGCGAGCAGCCCTCATAACGCTGGTTTACATGAACTTTCAACTCCCGAAGCGTACAGCCAGACATGTCACCATGCTGCTGGTGGGCTCTTACCTCACCTTCTCACCCTCACCTATTTTTTTTACTCCATCCGAAAATGAAGCGAAAAATAGGCAGTTATTTTCTTCTACGCTAACCTACCCTCACGGACAGCTTGCCATTAACAAGCAGGATGCTCTCTGTTGCCCGGACTTTCCTCCGATCTTTCGAAAAAGACCAGCGACAAACCGAACCACTGCATATTCT
>JAGPIY010000106.1 GCA_018054715.1 Bacteroidaceae bacterium | reverse complement strand
ATTTTGTCCTGGGTTCAGATCTTTTCCTACCTCAACCTTTCGATAATAGCGATATTGATTGAGTGCTTTACGAATATCTTTTTCTGAAATTTGGTAAGCATCATCTCCTTTTCGAACACGGTATTCCTGCAAACACACAATATCGGCATCCGCATTTTGAATATATGCCAAAATAGGATTATGGGTAGAGGTACCGTCTTTCAACAACTTGTTAAACCCCATTACATTATAAGAAAGCACTTTAACAGCCTCCTCAGGAATTTTCTCTTCACCAAAATTTATCGGAAAATAAGTTCGAAGTTGAGCCTGACAAATTACAAAAGAAAGTAATGAAAGAAGCGCAAACTTCCACTTAAAAATAAGCCAAAGTGCTACAAAACCCAAATTGATCAAAAAGAACACAGGCATGAAAAAACCGCACAACGAAACAAAGGGATGCACTCTTGGATGCACCAGCCACGGACTCCAAGCCGAAAAGATCAAAGCTAAAGCTAATGCAATGTTTATCAAAAAAAGAATTCGTGCAAGAAGAGTACTTAGTGATTTCATTATTTATCTTTTACTAGCATCAAACAAGCTCTTTTTTTCCGCCTCGCTCAAACTTTCATAACCCGAACGTTTTAATTTATCGAGAATTGCATCAACCTCTGCGCTTTTCTGCTGACGTCGTGCATTATATTGCCATTCTGCAGGATCTTTTTTACTATAAAATCCCATTTTAGGAGGTTTTCGTTGAGTCGATTTAATCACCTTCGGCGGACGCTTCATTCCCCATGCAAAAAGAAAACCTGCCAAAGCACCCCCTAGATGAGCCATCTCTCCTCCTACATTCTCACCTCTTACCGCCACCACGCTAAGTACAATTACCCACATAGCTACAAACTTAATACGGATAGAACCCAAGAAAAGTAAAGACAATGGCTGATTGGGAGCATATACAGCTACTGCCGTAATAATAGCCACTACAGAAGCCGAAGCTCCGAGCAACACACTGCCTCCATCCACTTGTTGAAAAAGAGGAAAGAAGTATACGCTCAGTAAAAAGACAAGTGCCCCTGCCAATCCACCTAATAGATAAAGCATACGTAAATGCTTGGCCGAAAAATACTGCAGAAACAAGGCACCGAAACTATATAGGCAAACCATATTAAAAAGCAGATGCCATGGACCTTCGTGCATAAACATATATGTAAATACAGTCCATGGCCTTTCCAACAAATCGTTCGAAGACAGCACAAGCCATTGCGACCAGTCCAACACACCCTTAAGTTGGAGCAACCAAACAAGGGCATGCCATATGGCTACAACCAAAAATACACCTATATTAATATATATAAGCTGTATCAGAACCGTAGCACGCGAAAAGCGCGTTTTAATATCTGAAAAAATTTCTTCCATTCTGCCCATTACGCTTCCAATAAAGAATTAAGAAGAAACCAAAAATCATTCCTCCCAAATGTGCAAAATGCGCCACATTATCGGCCGAGCTAGCTCCTAAGCCTTGGAATAATTCAATAGCCGCATAAGCCATTACAAACCATTTCGCCTTAATAGGCACAGGTAGTGGGAAGATAAACATCCGCTCATTAGGGAAAAGCATGCCGAACGCCAGCAAAATGCCATAAACCGCGCCCGATGCACCTATTGTAGGAATTTGCATCAGCACCTGATAGGAATAAGCAGCACTCAAATCACCGGATTGCAGATTCGGTAATAACACGAAATACTGAATAAACTGAACCAACTCCTGTATAAATCCGGCTCCAATACCACAAACTAAATAATAGATCAAAAAACGTTTAGGCCCCCAAACCGTTTCTAAAGTACGCCCAAACATCCAAAGTGCGAACATGTTAAAAAAGAGATGTGCAAAGCCCCCGTGCATGAACATATAGGTAAACGGTTGCCATAATTGGAACTGCTCCGAAAGCGCAAAATGCAAACCAAAAAGTTGAGTGAAATCTAGGTTATATTTTTCTAAAACCACGCATGCAGCAAAACATAAGACGTTGATGATAAGCAGGTTTTTAGTAACAGTAGGCATCTGATTCATTCTATTCTCTTTATTTAGTATTTGTATTATTCAACGGCAAAAGTACTACTTTTTTTGCGGTTTTAAGCAAAAAAATAGGTTATATTCATTTTTTTTGGCACTTTTACGTATTTTTCTTTGGAAAATGTTTGCAGATAATGGAATTAACGCTATATTTGCTGCTGTAAAAAAACCATATTGTTAAAACTAAATTATTTAGTAGTATGAATAAGTCAGAACTTATTAGTGCTGTAGCTGCAGAATCGGGCCTAAACAAAGTAGATTCTAAAAAAGCTGTAGACGCTTTCGTAGCCGCGGTTACAAAGGCATTGAAGGGCGGAGACAAGGTTTCTCTTGTTGGTTTCGGTACCTTCTCAGTAACAGAAAGAAGCGAGCGTGAAGGTATCAACCCCTCCACAAAAGCAAAAATCACAATCCCTGCAAAGAAGGTTGCAAAATTCAAAGCCGGCGCTGAGCTAGCTGAGTCTCTTTAAGCAAATTACTTCCTTAAAAGAAAAAAGAGGGAGGTGCATAGTCTGCATCTCCCCCTTTTTTTATATCTTTGCACCCATAAAAATAAAGTTACACTGATATGGATCTAGAAAACAAACTTATCGAGGTTGTGCAATCCGCCCTTCGCGCGCTTTACGGAACTGAGATTTCAACCGAAACCATCCAGCTGCAAAAAACGAAAAAAGAATTTGAAGGGCATCTTACCCTCGTCGTTTTCCCGTTTTTAAAACTCTCAAAGAAGAAGCCGGAAGATACCGCTCAAGAAATTGGCGAATACCTTACCACCCATTCAGCTACCGTTGAGAAATACAATGTAATAAAAGGATTCCTAAACCTTACCATTGCCTCAAGCGACTGGGTAGAACTACTTCGCACCATTTACGCTACACCCAACTACGGCTTCAAGCCTGTTACAACCGATTCGCCCACAGTGATGATTGAATACTCATCACCCAACACCAATAAACCCCTCCATTTAGGCCATGTGCGCAACAACCTTCTCGGCAAATCGCTAGCCAACATCCTAGTAGCCGGAGGTAACAATGTGATAAAAACCAACATCGTAAACGATCGCGGCATCCATATCTGCAAATCCATGCTAGCCTGGCAAAAGTATGGCGCAGGCGAAACTCCTGCCTCTTCAGGCAAAAAAGGAGACCACTTGGTAGGCGACTATTACGTAGCTTTCGACCAACATTATAAAGCCGAACTTGCCGAGCTGCAAGCCAAAGGCCTCAGCAAAGAAGAAGCCGAAGCAGCTTCACCTCTTATGAAAGAAGCGCGTGAGATGCTCCTGAAATGGGAAGCCGGCGACCCCGAGGTACGCACCCTTTGGCAAACCATGAACGGATGGGTATACGAAGGTTTCGAGGAAACCTACAAACGCATGGGCGTATCGTTCGATAAAATTTATTACGAATCGAACACCTATATCGACGGTAAGAAGAAAATAGAAGAAGGACTTGCCAAAGGACTTTTCTTCCGCAAAGACGACGGTTCCGTATGGGCCGACCTAACTAGCGACGGGCTCGACCAGAAATTGCTGCTTCGTGCAGACGGCACTTCCGTATACATGACCCAAGACATCGGCACCGCCGCACAACGTTTTGCCGACTACCCCATCAATAAGATGATTTACGTAGTAGGCAACGAACAGAATTATCATTTCCAAGTACTCTCCATTCTGCTCGACCGCCTCGGTTTCGAATGGGGAAAAGGCCTCGTGCACTTCTCCTACGGCATGGTAGAACTTCCCGAAGGAAAGATGAAGTCGCGTGAAGGCACAGTCGTTGATGCCGACGATCTTATGGAAGATATGATTGCCACTGCGCGCGAAACAAGCGACGAGATGGGTAAACTAAAAGATCTCACCCCCGAAGAAGCAGCGGAGATTTCGCGCATCGTCGGTCTGGGTGCCTTGAAGTATTTCATCCTGAAAGTCGATGCCCGCAAAAACATGACCTTCAACCCCAAAGAATCTATCGACTTCAACGGCAATACCGGCCCGTTCATTCAGTACACCTACGCCCGCATCCAAAGCGTGCTTCGTAAAGCTGCCGAACAAGGATTGGCGCTCACCGCCGAGCTCTCCACAGAACTCACCTTAGGAGAGAAAGAAGAATCACTAATACAAAAATTGGCTGACTTTGCCAGTGTAGTAACCCAAGCCAGTGAAGACTACAGTCCCTCGGGCATTGCGAACTACGCATACGAACTCGTAAAAGAATACAACCAATTCTATCACGACTTCAGCATCTTGCACGAAAGCGACTCGCAAGTTAAAACTTTCCGTCTCGTACTTTCAGCCACCGTGGCCGACGTCATCAAACGTGCCATGGGTCTCCTTGGCATCGAAGTTCCCGAAAGAATGTAATTTCACTTCGTTATCCACACGAACAAAAGAAGCTGACAATTTCCTTCAGATCGTCAGTTTCTTCATAAAGTTTTGACACATAAGCATTTGGGCTGACGATTCTGTTTTTAGAATCGTCAGCCCATCTTCATTTTCGGAAAGCACACTGCGATGCATTATCTTAGCCCAATTTCCTTGGTTTTCATCGAATACTTTTTGTAAAAATGAGCCTTCATATAGACCGTTTCAAATATCTGAAACGCATTTTTTAAATATTGAATACGCATTTTTCATAATTGGCAAATGCATTTTTCAAATATTTGAAACGGTCTATTCTACACTACAAAATTACTACATCATGCAGAAGTTTGCCAACTTTTATCATACTAAATTCATCTAAAAAAGTTGCTATTGACAAAGCTCTTAAAAGCCCTTATCTTTGCCGAAAATAAAAAAAAGCAATCGTATGAATACAAAAAACAATCTTCTTAAAACTTTAAAGAAAGTCCTTCTAGCTTACATTCAAAAGCAACTGATGCAACAGTCCTCTCCTAACGTTCCAATGGAAGAAAATCGCACCTCCACTTCCATCTGCCCTCCCAATAAAAACAACAATACCCTGCAAGAGCCGCGACTTGAAGTACAACTCGAAACCTTCCTCACCACTCATTTTCATTTTCGCTACAACCGGTTGACCGACGAAACCGAATATCGTGCACTCGATACAAACCATGAATACGAACCCGTAGGTCCGCGCTTCTTAAATAGAATCTGTCTCGAGGCACGAAAGCAAGGCCTCAACTGTTGGGATCGCGACATCGCACGCTACGTACAAAGCGATTGCATCGAAGCATACCATCCCTTCACTTCCTTTCTGCAACAACTCCCTCTGTGGGATCGCACCGACCGTGTAACCCCACTTGCACAACGAGTCAGTCCATCCAGCTGGTGGGTGCAAGCCTTCCATTGCTGGATGCGCGGCATGGTAGCCCAATGGATGGGCATCCCCGGCCTACACGCACACAGCATCGCCCCACTTCTCATCAGCGAAGAACAAGGTTTGTGTAAATCCACCTTCTGCAAGATGCTGCTTCCAACCGCATTGCAAGATTACTATACCGATCACTTCGAACTCCGCGCCGAAAGTCAAGCAGCCTTGAAACTAACCCGCTTCGGCCTCATCAACCTCGACGAATACGATCGTTATTCGGCCGCCAAACAAAGTGAGTTAAAAAACCTCATGCAGATGGCTACTCCCAATCTTCGTCGCCCTTATCAGCACAGCTTCCATGCCCTTCCGCGCATCGCCTCATTCATCGGCACCAGCAATCACAAAGACCTCCTCACCGACCCTACAGGCAGTCGTCGTTTCATCTGCATCCAACTTGAGCAACCCATCGACTGCCAAACCCCGATTGACTATCCACAACTTTATGCGCAACTTAAAACTGAAATCGAGGAAGGTATGCCCACCTATTTCACTCACGCAGAAGAACTCATTATCACGCATCACAACGACGCATTCTACAAAGTCCCCATGGCCGAAGAAGTTTTCCGCACCTACTTCGCCCCCGCCACAAAAGAGGAACCGAACCTTCTCCTCACAGCGGCACAACTCTTTCAGCAATTGCAAAAGCAAAACAGTGCTGCTATGCGCGGCGTTCAACCCAAAGCCCTATCACACATCCTAACTCGCCTGGGGATAGAAAGGGTGCATACTGAGAATGGAAACTTCTATCGGGTAAAGAAGATCGTAGAAAAGATTAGCTAAATTGCCTATAAGAGAATATGTCTGTAATATACGATATATATTCACATTTACATGTACTAAAGTCTATTTCTAATGCTCGATAACTATTTTTCACGCTCGAACATTGAAGAATAAAGAACAATAACTTAGATTTGTAGCATTAATACCATATCGCCAAAGATACAATAAAACTTCTATGCTATGAAACGACTTCTTTTGTTTTTGCTCCTTACTAGCTGCCTTTTTTGTTTTAAGGCTTCGGGAAATACTCGATCTAAATTAAATAAGTTAGAGCCAATACAAATAACTTCTCTTCAACAAGAAAATTTAATGGCACTTTCCCGACTTTACAGCTACGCTCGCTATTTT
>JAGPIY010000007.1 GCA_018054715.1 Bacteroidaceae bacterium | reverse complement strand
TAGTTTCGGATTCTCAGAAAAGCAGTTCGCTTGTAAAGTTACACAATTCCCATTCATCTTTATGCTTCCAAATAATTCTGCATCCTCAACCGAAAGTCCAAATGGCAACCCCATGATAAGAGAAACCTCGCTAGCATTGGGTATTGTA
Source organism: Bacteroidaceae bacterium (assembly GCA_018054715.1). Classification (GTDB taxonomy): domain Bacteria; phylum Bacteroidota; class Bacteroidia; order Bacteroidales; family Bacteroidaceae; genus UBA1794. Next base: position 22,116 of record JAGPIY010000007.1, on the reverse strand, counting down.
GACAAGGAAAGATAAAACGAGACAGCCTCTTTTTGTTCCGTTAAACGAGTATAGGCAGGAGTAGCTGAAAATGAGTCTTCTTCTTTCTGCTGCAGCAACTGAGCTACACGCTCCAGTACTGCATCTGCAGGAGTAAGAGGAGCATATACAAATAAGGCCACTTTATCGGTAAAAGCACAAATGCCATAATCTTTAAAAGAGGTCCAATTAAAATCTCCTCTCTTTTGTATTTCGTTACAAAGTCCAGCTTTCTTTTGCTCCTTCAACCAAGTTTGAAAATCATCATCGTCCGATATTTCCAAAAGAAGTGTCGGCTCATCACGATTAAGAGAAGCAAATAGATAAGCTTTACTCTCTAGGTCAATTCCTGTTTTCTCAGAATCGCTTAAGATGCTTTTCAATAAAGGATTCCCATTATTCTGTAATAACGCCTTAAGTGAGGGATCTGTTTCGAGTGCCTTTCCTAACTGGTTAAAGTCAGCGCTAACTACAAGAGCGGCATCTGATGGAATGTATTGAGCGGTTTCTTGTTTTGTACACGAAAAAAACAAGAGAAAAAGAGGTAATAATAATAATGCTCTAATTTTGAATCTTTTCATTCGTTCGTTTTTTTATAGAGAGGTATTTAATTCGTGGTTATTTGCGCAGTCATCACGGCCACTAATGCAGCAGTTTCAGTACGAAGGCGAGATGTTCCCAAACTGATCGGTTTATAACCTTGTTCTAAAGCTTGCTTTACTTCATCTTCACTAAAATCACCCTCCGGACCTATTAATATAGTAATTGATGGATGTGAGGAATCTTCTTTGGTGGATTGCAAAAGTAAATCACGCAATAAGGGCTTCTCTCCAGGATAGCAACGTGCTATATATTTCTGTCCTTCAACGGGCTGTTGAATAAAACGTTTGAAGTCTTCTAATTCATGAAGCGAAGGCATTAATGCTTTTAAACTTTGTTTCATCGCACTTATTACTATTTTCTGTACACGCTCTAGCTTTAGAACCTTACGTTCTGAAAAGCGACAATTGAGAAACGACAATTCATCGATTCCCATCTCGGTTGCCTTTTCAGCCATCCACTCCATGCGATCCATATTTTTGGTTGGTGCTACTGCTAGATGAATTGAAGCATTCCAACCTTTCTGCCAAGGAATGACTGAAAGGATAGAACAAACAACTCGTTTTTGAGAAGCTTCTACAATTTGAGCGTCATAGAAAAAGCCTTTTCCGCCGGTTAATGTAAGGGTATCGCCCGGCACTAAGCGAAGAACTCTAACGCAATGCGCAGCTTCTTCTTGGGGTAGCAAAACAGTAAGACCGACTTTAGCGTCGGCCGGAATTTCTGGATTAAAAAATAATTTCATTGGATCTGAAACTGATTAATTTTCTTCGCCTTCGCCCATGGTGCGCAATTTATCTCGAAGAACAGCGGCATGCTCATAATCTTCTTTGGCTATTGCATCAGCTAGTTGATGACGAAGCTCTTCTGCGTCTTCTAATTCGAGATCAAGAAAGGGACTCTTTCGTTCACGACGAAAGTTAACCGCATTCTTATCCATGATATCTCTTGTAACCCACAGACAAGCATCGCAACGTAATGAAAGAGTAACTGCATCAGAAGGCCTAGCCTCTAAAGTTATTTCTTCTCCATTCTTGCCTAAAAAATAAAGGCGGGTATAATAAATACCATCCAACTCCTTATATATAGTAGCTTTCTGCAAGCGATAACCGATTTCTGTTAAGAAAGTTGCAAACAACTCATGAGTAAATGGTCGGGGCGTGGGTAATTCTTTTATTGCCAATGCAATACCCTGTGCTTCGGAAGCACCAATAATTACAGGTAAATGCCGTACTCCTCCTACTTCACCTAAAATAAGAGCGTAAGCATTAGCTTCTTTACTACTACTCGCTATATTGAGTACTTCAAGAGCAATTAGTTCATCATTTTCCATTATTTACGTACATTTACGCGACAAAGATATATCTTTTTCATGACATAAACACCATTTCCAATGGTCTTTTTTATTTATTTGAGGAATATTTTAGCAACTAATAAGTAACTAAAACGAAGAGGAATGGATATAAAAAAAGAAGAACTGTCTCGCGACAGCTCAATCTTTATTAACCTTAAAATCTAATACCATGAAAAACATGATTGCAAAGGTACAGCTTTTTGCGAAACCTGCAAGTATTTTGCGTTATAAAAGCATGCTCTTTAACATCTTTTCTAACTACTGACTTATATAGGGGATATATCACAGAGGTTTTTCACATTCTATTAACTTTTTAATAAATCTAAGAATATAGAGGAGAAATAAAAAAAAGAAAAAGCCAAACCGAGATGTCAGGATGAGAAGACTGTAATCTCAGTTTGGACTTTTCTATGATACCACCTCACGGTGATTTCACTTTTTTCGAATGAGTAAATCATTCGAGTAAATGCTTTTTGAGCATTAAAAGAGACTGTTTTTAGACTCTTTGTGTAATGTTTTCATAGTTCTAATCTCACGACTATCATCTAATTTAAGGTGGAGTGCCATCATAATTGCACTCCGTTTTACTTAATACACTATTAACAAGCAATCACTGCTTTAATCATTAACTCACGATGCAAAGATAGAGGTTTCCATATCAGTGGAAAATAGAAAAAAAACAAAAAAAAATAGATTATTCTATGATTAGTGCTTTTTTTACACTACCTTTGATGTTCGAATCTAATATAACTGCTTTACAACATGAAAAAAATTGGAGGATTCAGCGGACAACGCGCTATTCGGATTCCACAAATGGTAGCTGACTCACTAGAAACGAATCCGGTCACAAATTCTTTATACCTTACTAACATTGGGTATTTTCCGAGTGCTAAGTTTCATTATAGGGAAAGATCAACAGGATTAAAAGAACATGTTTTAATTTATCTGGTAAAAGGTAGCGGATGGTTTCGCGTTGGTAGCATAATTAAACATGTGCGCGAAAATCAATACTTCATACTCCCCGCCGGAAGACCACATGCCTATGGATCTGACGAAAATAATCCATGGACTATTTATTGGATATATTTTAAAGGTACTCTTGCCGAACATTTCGTAGAATCGCCTAATAAGTACCCCATCAATATTAAGCCGGGAGCTGAATCTCGCATCGAATACAGAAACAAAATTTTCGAAACGATATACTATACCTTAGAGAGAGGCTATAGCAAACAGCACTTAGAATATGCAAGCCTTTGTTTACAATATTATATCAGCTCGTTTTGCTATCTGCAAATTTATAGAGACACGAACCCTGATGAAGAGGTTGCCAGTGACTATACTTCGCTAGCAATTCATTTTATGCGTGAAAACATTGAACGGAAATTAAAAGTGGAAGACATTGCAAGCGGAGTCGGAATATCGGCTTCTCATTTGTCAATGGTATTTCAAGAAAGTACAGGACAATCACCTATTAATTACTTAATGGAACTACGAATACAGCTGGCGTGCCAGTATCTAGATTTTACAGAAATGAGAATTAACCAAGTCTGCCATCGCGTTGGATATGAAGATGCATACTATTTCACACGTACTTTTAGCAAAATAATGGGGCAATCGCCTAAAGAGTATCGAAAAAGAGAACGAAATGAAATAAAATAAAGAACATTGCACGTTATGTTTTAAAATTTGTTGGGCATGAAATAAAATTTGCTGCGGGTGACTTTAAAAAAGATGCTTATGTTTTGCTAAAGAGATGCTTATGTTTGCTCTGAAAGGTGCTTATGTTTTTGTAGTTTGATGCTATTCTTTTTTCATTCGGAATTCCCGAAAACATCTTTCATCTTTCAGTTTTAGATATAACTTACTGATACACAACAGTAAACCACTGAAGGATTGCTCTCAACCCTTCAGGAATCCTTCAGCCCCGGTAATCGTATCCGCAACGATGTGATTGATTTGTTTCTCGCGTTTTTTATTATCAGCAACTTGATTTATTAATTTTACAAATTAGGCTGAAAGACGACTGAAACATTTTAGACAAACCATTCAGACATTAAAACACTGTATAGCAATAGCTTAAAACTATTTCGTGAAGGGTTGAACTCTTTTTATGGGAAATACTTTTCCTGTGAACATCACCATAAATAATTAGAAAAAGGAGTCTAAAAGCACCTAATTAAGGATTTAAGTTCTTATTTTACAAATTTTCGGCACAACTCAATTCATTTTCGGCATGATCCAATACTGACGACATATTAATATAAAAAAAGCCGAAGTTAAACTTCGGCTTTTTTTATATTAATTTTCCAACAAATAATTCTAAAAAAAACTGTGGGCGTTGAGGGATTCGAACCCCCGACCCTCTGCTTGTAAGGCAGATGCTCTAAACCAGCTGAGCTAAACGCCCAATTGAGAGAGTGTTATTGTTATTTTCGGTGTGGGCGTTGAGGGATTCGAACCCCCGACCCTCTGCTTGTAAGGCAGATGCTCTAAACCAGCTGAGCTAAACGCCCGATTCAAGCAACAACTTTATCTCTCAATTGCGGTGCAAAGATACGACGTTTTTTAATATCAACCAAATTTTTTCGAAACTTTTTTTCATGTTTTTATTATCTACAATCATAGAATATTACATATCAATAGATTATAAACCATTGTCTCTTAAAGAGTATTTCAAAAAAATCGACCTAGAGCAAGTACCATACATTATAAATAATAATAACAAACCTTCATAATTAGAGATTATTCAGAAACATTATCCTTCATAACTTAGGCTATTTCGTCTATTATTCGTACCTTTGCGCCAAAATAAAAAACAAAACAAAGTACAAATGAACAAAGAAATTGTAGTAAGCGGCATCCGTCCCACGGGCAACTTACACTTAGGCAACTACTTTGGAGCCGTAAAAAACTTCGTAAAAATGCAAGATGAGTACCAATGCTATTTTTTTATTGCAGATTGGCATTCTTTAACTACTCATCCCAGACCCAATGATATCGTACAAAGCACACAAACCATTCTCGCTGAATATTTGGCATGTGGGCTAGATCCGGAAAAGTCTACAATCTACATGCAAAGTGACGTTAAAGAGGTATTAGAACTTTATTTATACCTAAACATGAATACTTATCTGGGCGAGTTAGAACGCGTAACCACATTTAAAGAAAAAGCTCGCAAACAGCCTGAAAACGTAAATGCCGGTCTACTCACTTATCCTACGCTCATGGCTGCCGACATCCTTATTCACCGAGCAAAGAAAGTGCCTGTAGGAAAAGATCAAGAACAAAATATGGAAATGGCGCGTCATTGTGCACGTCGTTTTAACTTTATGTACGAAACAGAACTCTTTCCAGAACCTCAATCATTTTATTTCTCAAAAGAAGCATTAAAAGTTCCCGGACTTGATGGAAGTGGAAAAATGGGGAAAAGTGAAGGCAACTGCATTTATTTAAAAGATGATCCTAAAACAATCATCAAAAAAGTAATGCGTGCTGTAACCGATTCCGGCCCTACAGAACAGAATAGCGAAAAACCGGAAGTTATTAAGAACTTATTCACTTTTATGGATATCGTTTCCGCTCCAGAGACTATCCAGTTCTTCGAAGAAAAATGGAACGACTGTTCTATTCGCTACGGAGATATGAAAAAGCAACTTGCAGCAGATATAGTGAGTTACACAGAACCCATTCGTGAACGAATTGCCGAGTTTTCTTCAGACAAAGCATTTCTAGAAAAAATAGCACGAGAAGGTGCCGAAAAATCACAAATAAGTGCCGCTGCTACTTTAAGAGAGGTACGAAATACAATTGGTTTTCGCAACCTTTATTAAATAAGGACATTCATATGGCACGTATTTTAGCTATCGACTACGGAAAAAAACGCACAGGTATTGCAGTAACCGACACTCTGCAACTTATCGCAAACGGGCTCTGCACTGTAGAGACCCATATTTTAGAGTCGTGGCTAAAAGAATATTTCACAAAAGAGATAGTAGAACGCATCGTGATTGGACTACCACGCCAGTTATCGGGTGAGCTTTCCGAAAATGCAACACGTATCATTGCTTTCGAAAAAAGACTTGCCAAACTCTTCCCTACCATTCCGGTTATTGAGGTTGATGAACGATTTACATCATCACTTGCACATCAAACAATGCTTGATGGCGGATTGGGAAAAAAAGCTCGTCAGAACAAAGCACTGGTAGACGAAATCAGTGCAACGATCATCTTACAAAGCTATATGGAAAGTCAACGATTATAACACTCAATTAAACGAACCTTCATCACATAAAAAATGATTTTACCTATTTATACCTGTGGTCAACCTGTACTTCGCGAGGAAACGAAAGAGATTGACGCTAATTATCCTGAATTAAAGGCGCTTATCGAGAATATGTTTGAAACACTCGCCTATTCAGAAGGAGTCGGTTTAGCTGCACCACAAGTTGGACTTCCAATCCGCCTTTTTATTGTGGATCTAACTCCAATTGCAGAAGAACAACCTGAATACACAGACTTTAAACGTACATACATCAACCCGAATATTTATGAGGAAAGCGAAGAAGAATGCAGCATTAGCGAAGGTTGTCTTTCACTACCCGGAATAAGCGAGAATATTCAACGCCCCGAAAAAGTTCGAATTTCTTATTTTGATGAGAATTTTGTAGCACACGACGAAGAAGTTGACGATTACTTAGCACGCGTTATTCAACATGAATACGATCATTTGGAAGGCCTCATGTTTATCGATCACATAAAAGGTTTGCGCAAACAAATGATAAAAACAAAATTAGCTAATATTCTAAAAGGTAAAATACACGCTAGCTATAAGACTAAATCGGTACGCATCAAATAAAAGCATACTTGTCATGTTCCGGATTCATCTCTGCTTTTTAAGAGTTTTTCTCTTTATTATTCCACTTACAGCTGTTGGGCAGATTAACACCAACTCTGTAATGGATCTTGGACGTGATGCGCTTTTTTTTAAGAATTATATGCTAAGCATTCAATACTTTAATCGTGTCATTGAAGCAAAACCATATTTAGCACAACCCTTTTTCTTTCGCGCAATCGCTAAAATGCAGCTTGAAGACTACTCAGGAGTTGTTGCTGATGGAACAGCTGCCATTGAACGGAATGCATTCCTCACTGAAGCTTATGGAGTACGGGCAATCGGATATATAGAAACTAATGAATATAAAAAAGCTGTAGCCGATTATGTGCATTTGCTCGAAATCAATCCACGCGAAACAAATGCTTTATACAATCTCTCACTTTGCTATCTGCGAATGAAGGAATACAACAAAGCCGAAGAAACATTAGCCGAACTAACGCGGTATGCCACCGAAGGAAAAGACCGTATTGCACTTATAAAAGCTGATTGTGCAATAAATAAAGGAGATACTTTACTCGCATTAAAGCATCTTGATGAATCGTTAGCTCTCGATTCACTTCAAGATAAGGCATGGGCCTTTAAGGGAGAGCTTTTACTAAAAAGGAAAAATTACAAAGAAGCTGAATTCAATTTAACCAAAGCGATTCAAATAAATGATAAAGAAGCTGATTTGTTTATTGAAAGATCTTTTGCTTATTATTACCAATGGAAATTGGATGCTGCACTCGGCGATTATGATAAAGCAATAGAGTTGCGCCCAAACCATGTAGTTGCACATTATAACCGAGGATTATTACGACAAAATGTGGGCGACAACAATCGGGCGATAGAAGATTTCAATTTTATACTAAAGCATCAACCCGATAATGAGCAAGCACTTATCAATCGTGCGATTCTCTTCCTACAAACAGGCGATTATCATGGAGCGATTCGAGATCTAACCGCAGTTATTAAAGAACATCCTAACTTTTTAGCAGGTTATGAATATCGTGCAGAAGCCTACAAGAAATCGGGACAACAAGCAAAAGCTGCATTAGATGAAGCTAAACTAATACGAGCAAATATGGATATGCGCTTTGGCGGTAATAGTTGGCGCATAAAAGCTAAACCAAAACCTGCCAGAAAGCTGAACGACACTACTGAAATTGATAATTATGCCAATTTAATAGAGAGCAATGAAATAGAAGATGATTTAAAATATTCTAATGCATTCCAAGGTCGCGTGCAAGATCGTAATGTTGAATCTGCTCCACAACCTTTTTTCCTTCTGGGATATTATCGAATGACACATGAAATAAGGCCGGACTTAACCTATTATAAAGGTATTGAGCAACTCAATCAAACATACCATCTTCCAGAAAAAGCCGTGATAACAGCATGGGAAGAGACTCTTAATAATGATCAAATCACCCGTCGATTTGCATCAATAGAATCACTCAGTCAGAATATAAAAACAATAGAAAACTCTATTCAGTCTGTAAATTCACGAACGAGAAAGAAGAACACTTCCTTAGCAGCCCTCTTCCTTGCAAGAGGTATTGACTACGGAATAATGCAGGACATCCAGGCAGCCATTTCCGATTTAAGCTCCTCCTTACATTGTGATAGCACAATTATGTGGACTTATTTTACGCGAGCAGGGCTCTATTGGAAAGCATATCAACTCAATAAGAAACAGCTCAAAGAAGAAAAAAATTCCACACAGAACAAGAGTAAAGATTTGCAAAAGGAAGAAAAGCTGTCTGAATTAGCATCGGCTAATTTATCACTAATACTTGCTGATTTGAATAAAACCATTCTATTAGCACCCGATTTCTTTCAAGCACATTACGATCGTGGACTCATTTTATCGCTTTTGAGACACCCTGAAGAGGCCCTAGAAGCTTATAACCAAGCTATTAAACTAGAACCAAACTTTTCAGAAGCATATTATAATCGAGGACTTGTTTTCCTTGAATTAAAACAACAACAAAAAGCTCTTTCCGATCTTAGTAAGGCTGGCGAAATGGGCATCCCATCTGCTTATAGCCTTATTAAACGATATACAAAGTAATAATTTTGCTCTCAACAATTCTTTTTTCTATAAAAGAGATTGAATATCTAAATTTTTTATGTAATTTTGCACTGCTAAATGGTATATTCCCACAAAGAAAAATATAAAAACATATACAAGAATGATTAAGATAACCTTCCCTGATGGTTCCACTCGTGAATACAACGAAGGAATCACTGGTCTGCAAATTGCAGAAAGTATCAGCTCGCGCTTGGCAAAAGAAGTACTTTCTTGCAGCATTAACAATGAAACAGTAGAATTAAACCGTCCCATTAACTCTGATGCCCAAATAACACTTCACAAATGGGAAGATGAACAAGGCAAACACTCTTTTTGGCATACCTCAGCCCACCTTATGGCCGAAGCTCTTAAAGAGCTCTATCCAGGTATTCAATTTGGTATTGGGCCGGCTATAGAAAATGGATTTTACTATGACGTTGATCCGGGTGAAGCTGTAATTAAAGAAGGTGATCTTGCTGCCATTGAAACAAAAATGGCAGAGTTGGTTGCTAAAGGAGAAACGGTAGTTCGTAAAGATATTAGCAAGAGTGATGCACTTACTCTTTTTGGAAATGAAGGACAGGCTTACAAATGCGAGCTCATTGAAGAACTTGAAGAAGGCACTATCACAACATATACACAAGGTTCATTTACCGACCTTTGTCGTGGTCCACATCTTATTTCTACTGCAGCAATAAAGGCTATAAAGCTCACTTCTATAGCAGGAGCTTACTGGCGCGGACAAGAAAACCGCCCCATGCTTACTCGTATTTATGGCATCTCGTTCCCAAAAAAGAAAATGCTAGATGAGCATCTGGCACTTATGGAAGAAGCCAAGAAACGCGACCACCGTAAGATCGGTAAAGAAATGGAACTATTCATGTTCAGCGAGATGGTTGGAAAAGGGCTTCCTATGTGGCTTCCACGAGGAACAGCACTACGCCTACGTCTTGAAGATTTTTTAAAGAAAATTCAAAGACGTTTTGGTTACCAACAAGTTATGACTCCGCATATCGGCAACAAACAGCTTTATGTAACTTCAGGCCACTACGCTAAATACGGGAAGGATTCTTTCCAGCCCATCCACACCCCTGAAGAAGGTGAAGAGTATTTGTTAAAACCAATGAACTGCCCTCACCACTGTGAGATTTTTAAATGGCAACCACGCTCGTATAAAGACCTCCCTCTTCGCTTAGCGGAGTTCGGTACGGTATATCGTTATGAACAAAGTGGTGAACTACATGGACTAACCCGTGTACGTAGCTTTACACAAGACGACGCACATATTTTCTGCCGCCCCGATCAAGTAAAAGATGAATTTTTGAAGGTAATGGATATCATCATGATTATCTTCAAAGCGCTCAATTTCGAAAATTTCGAAGCACAGATTTCTCTTCGCGACAAGACCAATCGCGATAAATATATCGGATCCGACGAAAACTGGGAAAAAGCTGAACAAGCTATTGTGGAAGCTTGCCAAGAGAAAGGATTAAAAGCTAAAGTAGAATATGGCGAAGCTGCTTTCTATGGCCCTAAGCTCGACTTTATGGTACGTGATGCCATCGGTCGTAAGTGGCAGCTCGGAACTATTCAAGTAGACTATAATCTACCCGAACGTTTCCAATTAGAATACACAGGAGCCGATAACCAAAAGCATCGCCCAGTAATGATACACCGTGCTCCATTTGGTTCTATGGAACGTTTCGTAGCAGTACTCATTGAACATACCGGTGGTAAATTCCCTCTGTGGCTTACACCCGATCAAGTTATTATTCTCCCTATTAGCGAGAAATTCAACGAATACGCACAGAAAGTACGTGAAGAACTTGATGCACAAGAAATTCGCGCACTAGTAGACGATCGCAATGAGAAGATTGGTCGCAAAATACGCGATAATGAAATGCGCCGTATTCCCTACATGCTTATTGTAGGGGAAAAAGAAGCAGAAGAAGGTACGGTTTCTGTACGAAAGCAAGGAGTTGGTGACGAAGGAGTACTAAAAATCGACAATTTTGCAAAAAAAGTTACGGAAGAAGTACGAAATATGATAAATAAGTATTAACTTTGCACCCGAAAAAAGTTTTTTTAATAAATGAATAATCAAGGAAATAGACGTCAGGGAAAGAATGACAAACTAAAAGATCAGTACAAAGTCAACGATAATATCCGTGCAAGGGAAGTTCGTATCGTTGGTGAAGGACTCGAATCGAAGGTGTATACCATCCAACAAGCACTCCGCCTAGCCGAAGAACGAGGAGAGGATCTCGTAGAGATTTCTCCAAATGCAGAGCCACCTGTATGCCGCATAATTGATTTTTCAAAGTTCATTTATCAGCAGAAACAAAAAGCAAAAGAACAAAAAGCGAAGCAGATTAAAGTGAACGTAAAAGAGATCCGTTTTGGACCTCAAACCGATGATCATGACTATAACTTTAAACTAAAACATGCTCGTGGCTTTCTTGCAGATGGCGACAAAGTAAAAGCATATGTGTTTTTTAAAGGTCGATCTATTCTTTTCAAGGAACAAGGAGAAGTGCTTTTACTTCGATTTGCGAATGATTTAGAAGATTGTGCGAAAGTAGATCAGCTACCTGTATTAGAAGGAAAGCGGATGATTATTTTCCTTTCTCCTAAAAAGAGGGAAATAAAAGTGAAAAGCACTCCAGTAAAAGTAGAAGCAGAATCACAATCAGCATCAGCAGTAGTGAACACTGTAGAAAGTGCACCTTCGGAATCATCTGAAGCACAAGCTGAATAAAAGCGTTAACAAAGCTTTTTGAAAAAGAGAAGAGATTGCAGCGCGCCGCATAGTGCGCTGCATTCACATTAATAATTAAATAATTAACAAAATGCCAAAAGTTAAAACTAACTCCGGTGCCAAAAAAAGATTCGCTCTTACCGGAACAGGTAAAATCAAGAGAAAGCACGCTTTCCACAGTCATATTTTGACTAAAAAGACTACAAAGCAAAAAAGAAACCTTTGCAAATCAGGTTTGGTAGATTCTGCCAATCTCGACCAGGTAAAGCAACTTCTTTGTATGAAGTAATCAAAAAAGCGACACGCATTTTCAAGAAATTAATGTATTAACCGAATGCCCAGCAAATAAAGATCAAGGGTCGCAAGACACCAAGACGCTGACATTCAAAAAAGAACAAAACTATGCCAAGATCAGTAAATCACGTTGCATCAAGAGCAAAAAGAAAGAAAATTTTAGGTCTTACCAGAGGATACTTTGGTGCTAGAAAGAACGTTTGGACAGTAGCCAAAAACACATGGGAAAAAGGTCTTACCTATGCTTACCGCGACCGTAAAAACAAAAAGCGCAACTTCCGCGCACTATGGATTCAACGTATCAACGCAGCTGCACGCCTAGAGGGAATGTCATATTCTCAACTTATGGGTGCACTTCACAAAGCCGGTATTGAGATCAACCGTAAAGTCCTTGCAGACCTTGCAATGAATCACGTAGAAGCTTTCAAAGCAATTGTTGCAAAAGTAAAGTAAAAAGCCACAGGCACTTCCGTAGTACATACGTATAAAAAGGTTTCTCAAATGAGAAACCTTTTTTACTGAAAAGATATTCAATTAAAAGCGATAAAAAAGACGAAAAAGCTTGCAAAAGGAGAATTTTATTATTATCTTTGCATCAGCAAAAGCCACAAAGGGGCTCTGCAAAGCGCTCTATAAAATAAAAAAAGCCGCATTGCTTTGATTGGGAAGCTCTACAATTAAACTAAAATTCCGAGACTATCTCTGTTGAGCCAATGGCGTGCCACTATCTTCGGATTAGGTGGATTACAAAGGACGACGGGAACTCAAATCTTGTCATACGGAGTTTTCATCCATCACCAGTGCGGCATCTTTAATTAGGTTGTTTTCTCTTTCAAGAAGAAAACAACCTAATTTTTTATTACGCGCCACTACCACTCCCTCCAAAAAACATCATTAATAGATATTACTCTGATTGCGAATCTAAATATTTCCTAAATAGATGAACAAACTTAGTAGAAAAAACCTCTAAAAGGTTTAAAATTCATCCATAAGAGCCATTTATGGAACAATTTTAAACCCGCAACATTCAAGAAAGCGCTATATTTGCAATACGAAAAAACAAAAGAAATATAATAGGAGTCTTGATCGCCCAGGCAACAAAGATTTTGAATGTACTATTGCTTCATTAATTCACAAAGCCGATGAGGATGGGAATCAAGCAAACTCCAAAAAGAAAATCTAGATAGGTTTAAACCTATTTTTGGTTAGTTAGTAAATGCTTTAAGGGCGCAACTGTGAAGTTGTGTCCCTTTTTTATATATCACATTCTTGCATTTTCAAAAGAATGTTGTATCTTTGCCAGAAAAATAAAAAGAATGCATCTTACTAACGCATTTCTATCGAAGCTATTGTCCTTCTTCTTTATTCTAATAACAGGGAGCAACATCTCCTCCTCATTATTAGCTCAACAGATTAAAGGAACGACAAATATAGATAGAATTCAACATCTACAGTTTAAAGAGCCTTTCCTTCTGATGGGACGTTCTTTTGCTGATGTATTGTCGAGTAATGAAGTCCTAAAAATGCATCAAGACAAAGAAGGTTTCATCTGGATAGCTACCCGATTTGGATTAAACCGATACGATGGATATCAACTACGCACCTATCAATTTGCACCCTCACAAATAACAAGCCGCAGCATACAATGTCTAACCGATGATAATCACCACAATCTTTGGCTCGGCACAAACAATGGTCTTAATATATTAAATAAAAAAACGGGTGAAATTCGTTCTATACAAAATTTCCCACTGAATAAAAACATTGCAGCTTTGCTGGCTACTCGCGATGGTTCAGTCTGGATCGGTACTAATCAAGGCCTCTGTCGCTATCTTCCACAAAGTGGTACTTTTCAAATTTTCAACGAAAAGACAACTCATGGTATTTTTTCGCTAACACCAATAAAATCACTAATCGAAGATCACCTTGGGGATATTTGGATTGGAACTTGGGATAAAGGACTTTTTCGTTATGCCAGTAAAGAAAAGCGTTTTTATGCTTATCCAAGAATGAATAAGCAAGGCTCAGCACACGTAATTTTCGAAGACCATAAAAACCAAATTTGGGTGGGTAGTTGGGATGAAGGCCTATATCTACTAAAAAATCCTTATGACCTTAAAAAAGTATCGTGGCAAAATTTCTACCATAATGATAATGCGCCAAATAGTATTATTGACAACGTAATTTATAGCCTTAGTGAAGATCCCTATTCACAAAGTATCTGGATTGGAACGCCTCATGGATTAAGCGTTATGAGTCAGAATCAACTCGGACATTTTATAAATTATTCGCCCAATAGCAATACAAATTTCTTCCCTTACGATGAAGTCAGTTCACTAATTCATGGCAAACAAGGAGCCATGTGGCTAGGAACAATCGGAGGAGGAGTATATACTATAAACACTCAACCATTACCATTTAGCCTTGTTGAATTGAACTTAAACAAAACTTCTTTATCTGCCAAAGCTGTGCGATGTTTATTTGTCGATAAAGAGGAATGGGTTTGGATTGGAAATGTGATCGCACGCTGTAGAAAAGACGGAAGCGACCTACAAACTTATAACAAGTTGCCAGAATTTGCTGGTCTCAACAACATTGGAAAATTAACGAGTGTCATTCAACGACGCAAATCAGGAGAACTTTGGTTTGCCACTCTCAATGGAGAGCTTCTTGTTTATAAAAAAGGACAAAGAGTGAAAACTTTCACTTCAAAAAATGCTTCATTCATTCCCGATTACTATATGACTTCACTTATGGAAGATCGTGAAGAAAATATTTGGATAGGCACACGGCATGGAGTTGGAATTCACTATAAAGACGGGAGTAATTATATCTTTCAAGAAAAGATGAAAGAAGGATTTACTATAAAAGATTACTTCGCTACCGCATTTTGTCAGGATGCAAAGGGAAACACATGGATAGGCAGTCGAAACTATGGTTTAATACGTGTGAGTGGCAATATAAAAAATATAAAACAGCTTCGCTATAAAACTTACAATCAACTAAACCGGCAGTTCCCGGAAAGTCCTGTGTTTTGCCTCTTCTGCGACCAAGCCAAGCGACTCTGGGTAGGTACAGAAGGAAATGGTTTGTATTTATACAACGAAAAAGAAGATTGTTTTGAGTCTGTCAACAAACGCTATAATTTAGAAGCCGACGTCATCGTAGGTATTGAAGAAGACCAGGCAGGAAATCTATGGGTGAATACAACCAAAGGACTTGTTAAAATTGCTTTTCAAAAAGGAGACATTCCTGCCCTTAGCTTCTTTACCTCTGCAGATGGATTACAGAATTCGTATAGCGTACGTAATGCCACAGCTAGCCAAAAGGGTCTGTTGTACTTTGGCGGTATGAAGGGCTTTAATGTGGTCGATCCTAGAAAGTTCAACACCCATCCTATGAATGTACCATTATTGATTACAGACATTAAAATTTTCAACACGCCCTTTGCCGAACTTGATTCTACCTTACGAAAACAAATATCTCCAGAAACGCCAGAATTCACCAAATCTATTACAATTCCACACTCATGTAATAATTTCAGTATTGAATTTGCAGCATTAGCTTATGAAAGAGCGCCACAAATTCGATATGCTTACAAGCTAAATGGATATGACAAAGAGTGGCGTTATGTAGATGGTACTCAACGATCAGCACATTATAATAATTTACCGGTAGGAACTTATACTTTACTCATAAAAGCAGCTAATAGTAGTAGTAGTTGGAGCAATGTGGCCAAAGAATTGAAAATAATAATACTTCCACCCTTTTGGGCCACTTGGTGGGCTTATCTATTTTATTTGAGTTTTGTAGTAGGAATCGTTTATTTAGCTTTACGGATCGTAAAGAACAGAATTATGCTACGCAATCAGCTACAATTCAGCCAAATTGAAAAAGAAAAGGCAGAAGAAATGAATCATGCTAAATTACAATTCTTCACTAACATAACGCATGAGTTGATGACTCCTCTATCCATCATTTCAGCATCGGTTGATGAATTGGAACTAAAAGCTCCGGAACATAAAGAATCGTATACATTAATAGCACGTAATATCAACCGGTTATTGCGTCTTTTGCAGCAAATTTTAGAATTCAGAAAAGCCGAATCTGGGAACCTACAACTACGTGTTTCAGAAAACGACATAATTAACTTTCTGGAAAGTGAAATAGAATCTTTCCGTCCTCTTTTACGCAAAAAGAAGTTGCAACTGACTATGAATTGTGCACTTGCTAGCCTCCCATGTTATTTCGATCCCGATAAAGTCGATAAAATCATTTACAATTTACTTTCTAATGCTGCAAAATACAACAATGAAGGTGGACAAATCAATGTAAATCTTGAATATCTAGAAACTAGTCAGCAGGTTAAGATTACAGTGGCCGACAATGGAATTGGTATTTCCGAAGAAGGACTGAACAATCTATTTACACGATTTTACGAAGGTGATTATCGCCGCTTTAAAACAATTGGAACAGGAATTGGCCTCTCACTAACTCGTGATTTGGTGCAACTGCATGGCGGAAAAATTGAGGTAAAGAGCAAATTGGGAGAAGGTACTTCGTTCTTTTTTACGATCCCTATAGCTAAAGAAGCTTTCCTTAAATCGCAGATTGAAAATCCACTAGAAATTGCAACACTTGCTCCTTCTGAATTTGGTCAGATTGATCATCAATATAGTAGTGAAGAGGAATACTGTATAGAAAAAGAAGAAGAAAGCACGAATACACGCAATTTGAATCAGACACTTCTCCTAGTTGAAGACAACGAAGAGTTACTAAACTTGATGGTTTCACTCCTTCGTAGCGAGTTTCATGTTATCACAGCAAAAGATGGACAAGAGGCTTTTGAATGGGTGGAGAAAGAAGACATAGATTTAATTGTGTCCGATCTGAGAATGCCCATTATGGATGGAATTGAACTTTGCCATAAAATAAAAGAAGATCTCAACTACTCACACATTCCTTTCATCATCCTTACCGCTACACAAAAAGAGGAAGATCGTGCGGAGGCATACAACGTAGGAGCAGACGGCTATCTTTCGAAGCCGTTTAACCTTACAGTGCTGCATGCAAAGATTAAAAATTTGCTCAGCAAGAAAGAACGTGCGGCTAAAAGCTTCCAACACCAAGTGGTCTTCGAACTAAAAGATTTAGAATATAGTGCCGTCGACGAGGATTTCTTGCAACGTGCCATTGCCATTGTTAACGAACATCTCGATGACTCTGATTTCGATCAGATGCAATTGGTAGAAGCCCTGCAAACGAGCAAAACAAATTTGTATCGGAAATTAAAATCACTCACAGGATTAAGTTCTTCTGCTTTTATACGCAACATCCGCATGAAAGCTGCTTGCAAACTCATGTCGGAAAAACGAAGTCTTCGAGTCAGTGACGTAGCTTATGCCATCGGATTTAAAGATGCCAAATATTTTAGCACCTGTTTCCGAAAAGAATTTGGCATGCAACCTAAAGAGTTCATTAGTCGCTTTGTAGACCAATCTACACTCGAAAAAGAAAAAGAAGAATCGTAAAAACGCTTCGTTTCCTTGCATCGTTCCTAAAAAAACAGTATTTTTGCAACGTTCAAAGACTTCAAAAATAGATTTTTTTATGACTAAAGAAAAGATGAACCTCGGCACCGTTTGCGTGCAAGGAGGATGGAAACCCAAAAAGGGAGAGCCACGTGTACTACCTATTATACAAAGTACCACCTTTAAATACGACACAAGCGAACAAATGGCCAAGCTCTTCGATTTGGAAGATAGTGGCTTTTTCTATACCCGCCTGCAAAACCCTACCAACGAAGCCGTTGCTAGTAAAATAGCTGATTTAGAAGGAGGAGTTGCCGCAATACTCACTTCTTCAGGACAAGCAGCCAACTTCTATGCCGTTTTCAATATCTGCGGAGCAGGCGATCATGTAATCAGCTCCTCTAATATTTATGGAGGAACTTACAACCTTTTTGGCGTTACGTTAAAAAAGCTAGGCATTGAATGCACTTTCATTGATAGCGATGCTAGTGAAGAGGAATTAAATGCTGCATTTCGCAGTAATACCAAACTAGTTTTTGGAGAAAGTATTTCAAACCCCGGCGGACAAGTACTCGACTTCGAAAAGTTTGTTCGTATAGCTCATGCACATGGAGTGCCTCTAATTGTTGACAATACTTTCCCAACTCCCATCAATTGCCGTCCTTTTGAATGGGGAGTAGATATCGTAACACATTCTACCACCAAATATATGGATGGACATGCCACTAGTGTGGGAGGTGCTGTAGTAGATAGTGGAAATTTCGATTGGGATGCTCATGCCGACAAATATCCGGGACTCACTCAACCCGATGACTCGTATCACGGACTCGTTTACACCAAAGCTTTTGGAAAAGCCGCTTACATCACCAAAGCAACTTCACAGTTAATGCGTGATTTAGGTTCTATTCCTTCACCTTTCAATTGTTTCTTGGTAAATCTCGGGCTCGAGACACTACACTTGCGCATGAAACAACATTGTGCTAACGCGCAACGTGTAGCCGAATGGCTAGAAGCCAACGAACAGGTAGCATGGGTAAACTATTCAGGCCTCCCCAACAATAAATACTATGCACTAGCACAGAAATACATGCCTAAAGGGACTTGTGGCGTTATTGCCTTTGGTTTGAAGGGCGGTCGTGAAGAGAGTATTCGCTTTATGGATGCGCTCGAGTTCATCGCCATTGTTACCCACGTAGCCGATGCCCGCTCTTGTATTTTGCATCCGGCAAGCCACACTCACCGTCAACTTAGCGACGAGCAGTTACTTGAGGCCGGCATCGCACCCGACTTAATTCGCCTCTCTGTAGGTATTGAAGATGTAGAAGATATTATTGCAGATTTGGAGCAAGCGATGAAGCTTATCAAGAAGACAAAGTAAAAGCCAATTGGTTTATACTTTAATACAAATTATTTTGCATCTTAATAAAAGAAGAATAGGTTGTGCCAGAAACGCTGACACAACCTATTCTTTTGAAGACTAAAATCCTTTTAAAGCACAAAATGAACATCAAAAAAGATGCTGAACTTCCAAAGAAGAGATGCTTCTGTTTTTTATCAGTGATTATTGCGTAAATCTTTTACCCTTACAGCCTTTCCTTCGGCTTGAGGAAGCGTTCCTTTTTTTACCAATTTCAATTTTGGAGTCACTAGTATTTCATCTTTCAGCTGACGAATAATTGCACCACGCACCTTCTCTAGAAGAAGTACATTATCTGCACAAAGCTCATTAAGCTCTACTTCTACAATCATCACATCTTGACCATCAACAGTTTCCAAAGTAATAAGATAATTACTGCCCATTTCTGGATGCTGCATCAATATTTTCTCGATCTGCATCGGAAATATATTTACCCCTTTAATAATGAACATATCATCAGTACGGCCCTTCAAGCGATCGATACGGCGATGTGTACGGCCACAGGGACAAGAACCAGGAATGATGCGTGTCAAGTCGCGTGTACGATAGCGCAGCAACGGCATCTGTTCACGATCAAGTGTAGTGAGTACTAATTCACCCAATTCACCCTCAGGCATAGGCTCTCCCGTTTCCGGATCAATAATTTCAAGGATATAAGAATCTTCCCAAATGTGCATGCCGTTCTGCTCCTTGCATTCAAAGCCTACACCCGGACCGTTCATCTCTGTCATACCAAAACAATTGTAAGCTTTCACGCCCAACAGACTTTCTATCTTCTTACGTTGTTCGTCAGTATGAGGCTCCGCTCCAATAGCTAATACATTTAGAGAAGTAGTACTTGGGGGAATTCCTTCCTCTTGAAATACTTCTGCAAGACGTACTGCATAGCTTGGAATAGCATGCAACACAGTTGTTTTAAAATCCTGAATAAATTTCATTTGGCGCTTGCTGTTTCCTGCGGCAGCAGGCACAGTGGTGCATCCTAATCGCTCTGCTCCATATTGAAACCCTAAACCTCCGGTAAACATGCCATAGCCCGAACTATTTTGAAAGACATCTGTATTACGCACCCCTACCATGTAGAGGCAGCGTGCTATAAGATTTGCCCAAGAATCGAGGTCGTGCTGTGAGTGCACAATTACAGTAGGCGTACCCGTTGTACCACTCGAGGAATGGATACGCACTGCATCTTTCGGATCTCCGGCTACTAGTCCAAAAGGATAGTTATCGCGCAGATCTTGTTTCGTGGTAAAAGGTATCTTACGGATATCATCTACCGACTGAATTGACTCGGGAGTAATTCCATGCTCCTCAAAAACTTTTTTATAAAAAGGAGATTGCGCTGCTATGCGCACTGTTTTACGAAGGCGCTCTGCCTGCAATTCACGCAGGGCTTCACGTGGCATCGTTTCTAGTTCTTCTTGCCAGTATTCTGAATTCATTTTCAATTCATGGTTCATCGTTTGCATCAGCAAACTGTATTATTTCATTTTATCTTCCGCTAGGGCCTTTCCTGCAGCTAATGCTTTTAAGTTCATGGCTACAATTTCTTCTCCTTTTCGTGCAAAAATATCACGGATACTTTCCTCAATATGTTTGTAATCGATTCCCAAGAAAGGAGTCGTTGCTCCCAAAAGCACCATATTGGCTGTACGTACAGAACCTAGTTCCTTCGCAATAGCTTCAATATCGAGAACTACTTTACGAGGCAATTTACCGATTTCTGCCAATACCATAGAAAGTTCAGGATAAGTCGGAATATTAATAAACGGCACCTCATTGGTAACCACCCAACCCGTTTTATTTAAATAAGGCAAATAGCGAAGACTTTCCATTGGCTCCATTGAAATAATCAAATCGCAGCCTGCGGTAGGGATTAAGTCGGAAGCTATCGGAGCATCACTGATGCGAAGATTAGACTGTACGTCGCCTCCACGCTGGCTCATACCATGTACTTCAGCCTGTTTCATATAAAGCCCACATTTTAAGGCCGCTTTACCAATTACTGTAGCAATAGAGAGAATTCCTTGTCCCCCTACACCCGAAAGTAAAATATCTTTTTTCATGTAAGTGTTACTTTTTAGAATTTTTGCGTTTCAACGTCTGAATACATTCGCGTCGTGGAATAATCACCGATACACCTTTATATTCTATTTCTTCGCGAAGGATAGTACGCATCTCCTCGTAGTTCTTTTTAAGAGGCACCACTACTCGTAAATGCTCAGGTTGAACACCCAAACCAAGGCAAATTGCTTCTATTTTCCCAGTGCCTGCAGAATCTTGTCCGCCAGTCATGCCGGTTGTTTCGTTATCACTTATGATAATAGTTACATTGGCATTCTCGTTTACGCAATCTAAAAGACCTGTCATTCCCGAATGAGTAAATGTAGAATCACCAATTACAGCTACTGCGGGATAAAGACCTGCATCTGCAGCTCCTTTAGCCATTGTTATTGAAGCACCCATATCAACACACGAATGAATTGCATAGAAAGGAGCGCCAGCACCTAACGTATAACAACCAATATCACCAAACACACGATGTGAAGGATATTCCGTTTTCAAAATTTCGTTTAAGACAGTATATAAATCACGATGACCACAACCGTCGCAAAGTGCAGGCGGACGCATTTGCACTACTTCTGGCACTGCGAACTCTGCTTTATTTTCTTTTCCTAAAGCCAAAGCCACATTATCAGGATTTAACTCACCGGTACGCGGGAGTGTGCCATCATAACGGCCATGTATAGTTTTCCCTCGATTCAAGTATCCTTGTAAAAGACGCTCTACAAAAGGCTGACCATCTTCAATAACTAAGATTTCGTCGCAAGCCTCAAAAAGATGCTTCAACTGCTTTTGAGGCAATGGATATTGCCCTATTTTAAGCACGGGATAAGGACATCCTTCCGGAAAGTTTTCCATCAAATAGTTATATCCAATGCCACAAGCTACAATACCTAAATGCTTATCGGAACCATCTGTATATACATTATAAGGAGATTCTTCCGAAAGGGTTAGCAATTCGGTTTGCTTCACTACCAAATTGGCATAACGACGTTTGGCATTACCTGGTAAAAGCACAAACTGCATACGGTCGTCCACACATGAATTCGCATTTTGAGCTTTTTTCTCTTTTCGTTCCACTCCCGAACGAGAATGAGCCAAACGAGTTACAACACGCAATAAAATAGGTTCGC
>JAGPIY010000105.1 GCA_018054715.1 Bacteroidaceae bacterium | reverse complement strand
TGGACAAACCATGTATTTTACACGATGTCGTGAAGCTGCTACTGCTCCTGTCTGTGCCGAAATCTGGAGTTCACAACGCAGTGGTGCAACTTGGGGCGCTCCTACAAAGTGTCAGATAGTACGCGATAGTCTTTCTTCGGTGGCTCATCCCGCAGTATCTGTAGATGGTGCATGGCTCTATTTTGTGAGTGATATGCCCGGTGGAGTGGGAGGTAAAGACTTGTGGAGATGCCCGATAACCGGAGCTGATTTTGGCGCGGTAGAAAATCTTGGGCCTTCTATTAATACCCTTGGCGATGAAATGTTCCCTTATGTAAGAGAGGATGGCTCGCTTTATTTCGCATCTAACGGTTGGCCTGGAATGGGCGGACTTGATGTGTTCCGTGCCGTACGTGATTCACTAACCGGTAGCTATCGTGTAAGTAATTTGGGCTACCCTTTGAATTCATCGGCAGATGATTTTGGTATCACCTTTGAGCCCGCACATAATAGAGGTTTCTTTTCTTCTAATCGTGGAGACGGACGAGGCTCGGATCATATTTTTGAATTTGTAGGCGATGAACTCGATTATCAGGTTACCGGATGGGTGTACGATAAAGATGGTGACCCGCTTCCTGCAGCTTCTATTACTATTATAGGTGATGACGGAACCAATCGTAAAGTCAATGTGAATGGCGATGGTTTCTTCTCACAAAAAGTGGAACGGAATACCCGCTATGTCTTTTTGTCTAATTGTCGTGGCTTCCTCAATGCCCGTCAGGAACTGGCTACCGATACAACGGTCGAGAAGAAGACGTATGAACTCGATTTTCCAATGTCATCGATTTTACGTCCCGTGCTGATTGAAAATATATTTTATGAATTCGACAGTGCCAAACTGACTCCTGCCTCTTCGGCTTCTTTGGATAAGCTCATCGCTTTGCTCAATAACAATCCGACGATTACAATAGAGCTTGGTGCTCATTGCGACTATATAGGTAACGACACCTATAATCTTCATCTTTCGCAGCGACGAGCCGAATCGGTAGTTCGCTATTTGACCGCAGGCGGCATAAAATCGGATCGACTTACGGCACAAGGATATGGAGAAAGTGTGCCTAAAAAAGTAACGCGCCGTATAGCTACTGCACATCCGTTCTTAAAAGAAGGGGATATATTGACAGAAGCCTTCATTAAAATGCTTAAACCGGCAGAGCAGGAGATTTGTAATTCGCTGAACCGTCGCACTGAATTTACAGTGATTCACCTTACGCACGATCTGCCTACCGAAGAGGGTCAAACGGATGCACCGAAAGAAGATACATCAAAAAAGAAACCTGTGGAGGCTGGTGATTTCATTGAGGAGTAAGTAGTTTTTGTGGTAGCATTCTCTTTTTCGAGTCTGAAAAAGAGAATGAATATAACCTTATTCCTTTTTTTCGGGTTCGAAATTTCGTTAGAATGCAAAAAAGTTGTAACTTTACCCCGCAATAACTAACCAAAACTCAAATAGATTCAACCTTATGAAAAAGCAAATTCTAGCCCTTTCGGCTATAGCTGCGCTTGCTCTGCCCATACAGGCTCAGAGCCAAGAGCCTATTAACGACAGCAATACGCCTCTGCATTTAATACAGCCTAACTACAAAATTAAGTATGGCATTCCTACGCAGGCAGAAGTAAAAGCTAAAATAGACCAAGTGCTTTCCTTTATCACTGCCGGCACTCCAACTCGTGTGATCGACAAACAGACGGGTGCCGAAATCAAAGACTTTAATAAGTTAAACCAAAATGCTCAACTGGAGCGTGGCTTGTTTCGTATTGCTTCTTACGAATGGGGAGTGACTTATTCGGCTGTGCTTCGTGCAGGAGAGGTTACCGGAGATGTAAACTATAAGAAGTATGCAACCGATCGTTTTTCTTTCTTAAATAAAGTGTCGCCTTATTTTAAACAGCTGATGGAGAAGTCGCATATCATCGACCCTCAAATGAAACAGGTACTTACCCCTCATGCACTTGATGATGCAGGTGCTGTTTGTGCAGCGATGCTGAAGCAACAGTCGGCCGATGGACAGAAAACATTAGCCCCGATTATTGAGAATTACATGGATTTTGTGCTCAATAAAGAGTATCATTTAGCCGATGGTACGTACGCTCGCAATCGTCCACAACACAACTCTGTTTGGTTGGACGATATGTTTATGGCTATTCCTTCCATTGCTCAGATGTATCATTATACAGGCGATACCAAATATATTGATGAAGCTGCCCATCAGGTAGAACTCTTTGCCGATAAGATGTGGGTGCCCGAGATGAATCTTTTCCGTCATGGCTGGGTAGAGAGTATGGATACTCATCCCAGTTTCTTTTGGGGACGTGCTAACGGTTGGGCTTTCCTAACTCTTAGCGAAGTGTTGGATGTACTTCCTGAAAATCACCCCAAGCGTGCCTTTGTACTCAATCTATTTAAGAAGCATGCTATGGGTTTAGCTGCCTTACAGGATGGCGATGGCTTTTGGCATCAGCTGTTGAATAAATCGGACGCCTATGAAGAAACTTCAGCTACTAGTATCTATACCTATTGCATGGCACACGGCATTAATAAAGGTTGGCTTGATGCAAAAGTTTATGGTCCTATCGTATTGCGTGGATGGTCGGCTACGGCTTCAAAGATTACCGCTAAAGGCGAGGTTGCTGATGTGTGCGTAGGCACAGGTATGGGCTTCGATCCGGCTTACTACTATTATCGTCCGGTAAATACTTCCGCAGCTCATGGTTACGGTCCTGCAATTTGGGCCGGTGCAGAAGTCATCGAAATGTTGAAACATACGCATCCTAAAATGAATGATAGTGCAGTGATGTTCTATACAAACGAACAAAAAACACAAGAGCCTATTTTCTCTGCAGAATAAGAACAGGAAGAAATGAAAGAAAGCCCTACGGCAAATTTAAATTTGCCGTAGGGCTTTCTGCTTTTTGCCGTAGGGCAAATGTCGAATCAATGCTTTCTTATTTCCGAGAAGTAAGTATCCATTAGTTGTTTTGCAGCGGCAAAAGAAGTCCGTTGACCCGCTAGAACTTGTGCTTCGAATTGAGGTAATAGTGCAGCGATCTGTGAGTTCTCGTAAAAGCTATTGTGCATCGTTTCGTGAATGCTTTCATACATCCAGTATTTGCTCTGTTCATTGCGTCGGTACTCGAAGTATCCGTTGTTTTTTACGAAGTCGATGTATGCGTATACCATATCCCACACCTCTTTGATGCGCAGGTTGTAATAACCCGAGTAGGTCAGTACCTGTGGAACCCATCCGCTTTCAGGAGTTGGAAAGAGATGCAAGGCACTACGGAACTGTGCAGCAGCCAAGTTCGCGCGATCGATATTATCTCCGTCGGCTTTGTTGATAACAATGCCATCGGCCATTTCCATGATCCCTCGTTTGATCCCTTGCAGTTCGTCGCCTGTGCCGGCTAATTGAAGGAGCAAAAAGAAGTCGACCATCGAGTGTACAGCCGTCTCGCTCTGTCCCACTCCCACTGTCTCTACAAAGATCTTGTCGAATCCTGCTGCTTCACAAAGAATAATCGTTTCGCGTGTTTTGCGTGCGACGCCTCCCAACGAACCCGCAGAGGGGCTGGGACGGATGAAACTGTCGGGATGTATGGAGAGTGTTTCCATTCGCGTTTTATCGCCCAGAATAGAGCCTTTACTGCGTTCCGAACTAGGGTCGATAGCTAGTACGGCCAACTTACCACCTTTTTCTTCTAAAAGATAAGTGCCAAATACGTCAATAGAGGTGCTTTTGCCCGCTCCCGGTACTCCGCTGATTCCGATTCGTATCGAATTTCCTGCAGCAGGCAGGCATTTTTCGATGACTTCCTGAGCTAGAGCATGATGTTCGGGCAGTACGCTTTCAATGAGCGTTACGGCACGACTTAGTATAGTGACATCGCCTCGCAGAATACCTTCCACATAGTCGGCCGGAGTGAGTTCACGACGTTTTACCCGCTTTCTTTGCAGATACGGACTTACGCTATTGGGAGCTTCAATTCCCGCATTCACGCTTAAGCCCTTGTAGGCTTTATCGTTTTCTGGATGCTTCATGGCGAGAAGGAATATGGGTTACTTCACCACTGTGCTCTTCTCTTTTTCCGCTATGATGGATACGAAAAGATAAGGAGCTTCTGGGTCGTTTGTAATAATCAAAATTTTAGGTTCGCTCTTAAAACGATAGAAGTGTTTGCCGTTTAACTTCAACTTTAGTTTGGCGGTTTCTCCTGGTTTTAGTACGCTTTTACTGAGTGAGAGGCTGACAGCCGGATTAAACACTTGTAGTTTCTTTATTTCAAGTTTGCTTTTTCCCTGATTGGTGACAAGAAGCATAGCCGTTTTTGAACCTTTTTCTTTGATGATGCCCATCTGTACCTCGTCTTCTGAGAGCTGGATGCGCGGAGCTGCAGCCAATTGTGTGGCATTTAAATTGGTAAAATCCGGTAATAGCACCGAAGAAACAGTAATTTCGTTAGCTACAGAAACTTTATCTCCGGGGTAGCGAGCCAAATAGACAGGTGTTTGAGTAAGTCCGTATTCTTTTAATTTTTCCGTTTCTAGGGTAAGAATGATCTTTCCTTTTCGGCGAGGAGCCAACACACGTGGCGAAGCTTGCATAGTTAGGTAAGGAGGAAGATGCATTAATTGTACATCAAGCGATTGTTTCGAAGCATTCAGTATGTCGATCGTAGCGCGAGGCTTCTCGCCTTTGCCAACAGGTTCAAATTCAACGCTACGTGTATCAAGCAATAAATCACCGATTTGTTCGGTTAATCCGGTTCCTTTTTCTGCACCTTCCAACAGGACTTCTCCTTTTAAAGTAAGGCGTGTTAGTGAAATTTCACTGTTGCTATAGATGTTAACGAACTTCACAAAGTGCCCCATCATTACTGCATCATAGGTCACGGTGATGGTATCTTTTTCTCCTACGGCAATGGGGGCTTTCGGCCATTTTACCAAGGTACAGGCACACGATGTTTTTACTTTACTGATTTCGAGTGGAGCAGTACCGATATTGGTAACGGTAAAGGTAGTGGTAGCGGGCTTTTTATGCGTGATGAGTCCGAAGTTGTGTTCTATCTCGTTCACTGAAAGGTGTGCCTGTGCCCAGCCCGAAAGTGGACTGAGAAGAAAGGCTGCCAAGAGTAGTTTTTGTAAGTTCATACAGAGTTTGTTTGCAATATTGACTACAAAAGTAGCTTTTTTTATGGAGATGGCGAAATAAAAAAACTTTTTTATAGAATATTTATGTGAGGAAACAGGAACAGTTCTATTCTACTCGTAAGGTAGTTGCACCGGAGTGGGCTGCGAATTCTGCCGAGTAAGTCGATTGCAAGAAAGCTGCTCCGCTAGTGTAATTTCCACTACGAACCACGTAACTGTCGAGTTCAAAGAGATGTGTTCCTTTACGAAGGCGGTCGAAGAAGAGTATAGAGGAAGCATCTTTGTGGGTGACGTATGCGTTTCTTAAATAGTTCGACAAGGCATCAACTGGCTCTAGGCAAGCTGCACGTGCATCTTTCAGAGTGATGAAATCAAGGTCACGATCAGCGGTCACGATCAATTGCGTACGTATCTGATCTCCTTTGTGGAGCAAGGTTTCTTTTGTCACAGGAATCCAGTTTACTTTACTTAAGGTATCAGCCGGACTACGTTTTATATAGAGTTTCTTTTCTACTTTTATATTTGTTCCTTGTGCTTT
Source organism: Bacteroidaceae bacterium (assembly GCA_018054715.1). Taxonomy (GTDB): domain Bacteria; phylum Bacteroidota; class Bacteroidia; order Bacteroidales; family Bacteroidaceae; genus UBA1794. The sequence continues at coordinate 843 of JAGPIY010000105.1, read as the reverse complement.
TAGGGCATCGATCGCTTCGTCGCAGCTACTGTATACAGCGCCCCAGATGAGTCCGTTCCCTGTTTGGTTTAGCGTGGCAGAACGAGCATTTAGTGCGGCTGCATCGGTAAACACAAACTTTTGTGTTCCTACAGCATCATTGTGGGCTTCTACTTTTAACGTATGTCCGGCAAGTGTTACCGTAGCTGCTCCGGTAGAGGGTGCAGTTAGCAGCTCTTTTCCTTTTAAAAGGAAGTAGAGCGCATTGGTATTAGCCGGAGTGGTTCCCCATAGTTGCACTTGTTTGTGACGTAGTAAGTTGATCTTTAATCCCTCTACTGTGGCACTGTCACCCATCTGTTGAAAGGCTTCTGCGGCTTGGGTAAGCAGACAAATTGGATGGCTCGACCATGAGGTGTGGGTGGATGAGGCATAGAATGTCCCCATATCTTTACTCTCTACGGCTAGCTCTCGAAGCGATTTTTCGAAGCGTGTAGCTGCTTCTGCTTCTTGTTCGATTTTTAAAATTACAACTCCTTTGGCACGGTCGTCGACTGAAAGAGACGAAAGAGAGGCCTCTAGGCTATGCAGGTAAAAAGTCTGTGCTTCTTTATCTGTGGCATTTAAGGTTTCTTTATTTAAACTACGCAGATACAGATAGGCTACCTCATCGTGAGTTAACAAATAGTTTTGCAGGGCTTTTTGCTTCTTCAGTGTAGTGTAACGTTGGGTGTATTCTTTTTGTAAATAGCGCATGGACTTTCTACGAAGAGTATCGGCCGTTGTCGGTTGTACTTCTTGGGTAAGAAGAGGCAGTCGACTCAATGTTTCTAGTACATAGGCGGTGGTTTGTAAATTAGCATC